>CAZKSK010000004.1:0-30282 GCA_964555225.1 uncultured Bacteroides sp. | reverse complement strand
TCATAAGAACAGTGTTTTGCAATATTCTGATCGGGTACAGGACTTCTGAATTTAAAAGCCATATATCCGGTAGGACACCGATCCACCGAAATAGGAGTCACAGGATAACTAATAGGTGTTGAACCATCCAGATTGTATGGTAAATTCTTATTATCAACCATATTCCTCATACGTGGATCCCTATTTGTCATTTCCATCTGAAGTGAATCATCCCCCAAATATAAAGGACTCAATGCAATCGGTTTTCCATCCGTGCATAAGAAGCTCTCAATGAAGTCTTTACTGATTCCCCATCCTGCTTCATTTACTGATCTGGAAAGTCCGTGCATTAAAAGATCCGTCTTATATATTCTGGGTAAAACACACTCTTTATTTGTTGTTAAATCTTCCTGAATAAACTGCTCCCTATAATAAAGAGGATAACCAGTATACATATATTGTGCTTCTCCACGGACTATCTCATATTTACCGCTATCCATGATCGCTTTAGAAGCTTTTGCCGCTATATCCAAATAATTTTCCCAACCGGATTGGTTTCTGTACTTCAACCAAGTTCCTTCATACAAGGAAACTCGTGCTAACATTTGCAAAGCTGCATATTTATGAATTCTTCCACTTTCGAGAGCCGACGGGTCATGTAATTTATTTACTGCCACACGTAAATCGACAATAATGCTATCAATAACAGTTTTTTGAGGATCACGAGCTTTATTCAACAATTCAGTATCTGTTGTACTTAATGGAGTACTTATCCAAGGAACATCTCCGAATGTCAAAACTTTATTAAAATATTCATTCGCCCTAAAAAAACGTATTTCGCCTACGTATTGGTTAATTTCAGCCGTATCACCGGTTACCGTACCATAATGTGAAAGAAAATAATTAAGATTTCTTATATTTCCCCAATCGCTTGAACTCCAACCGCCTCCGGTAGAAGGTACAGTCAATGTATTAAATAATCTTGAATCAGGACTATTTGGAACACCATCATCAGTATTTGCATCATAACTCTGGTTAGGAGCCGACAATGAAGTATAAAAATTATTAGCAAAAAGTTTAAGATCATCTGTTTTCTTCCAATAACCTATTTCCGTGATGGCATCTTTTGGCTCTGTATCCAATGCATCGCAAGAATAAAATGTAGCTATCAATAAAGCTACCATTATATTGAATAATTGTCTTTTCATTTTAATATCAGTTTAAAATTAGAACGTAAGATTTAGTCCGATAGAATATGATTTTGGAACCGGATAATTCATAATACTAAAATTCTCAGGATCATATAATTTACTGAGTTTTGTCATAGTCAATAAATTCTGGCCTGTAAAATAGATACGTGCATTATTGATCCCTGCCTTCTTTATCCACATAGAAGGAATAGTGTAACCTAAAGAAAGTTGCTTTAAACGAATATAAGCCGCATTCTGCAAATAACGTGTAGAAACTTCCCAATTACCATGTGAACCATTGATATAAGGTCTTGGAAGATAAGCACCTGTATTGTCGGCTGTCCAATAATCAAGTGATTTTTTCATTGGAACGTCCCATTCATTGCCTATACCAAAGAAACGTGAATCATTCGTCCACAAGTCACGCTTGGCAGTTCCCTGGAAAAACAATGTCAAATCAATTCCTTTCCATTCTGCATGTGCCTGAAAACCGAATTGATATCGAGGAGTATTATTACCGATAATCTTTTTATCTCCATGATTGGATAACGTATTGGTTCCATATGTGATTTTACTATCTCCGTCCAAATCAACATATTTTACATCACCGGGATTCCATGTTCCACCATATAATACACTTTGCGAAGGCGAACTACTGACTTCTTCGGTACTTTGGAAAAGTCCGTTAGATTCGTATCCCCATATTTCACCTATTTTCTCACCAACATAATATGTGCTTAAATCTCCGGTAGGATTGCTAAATTTAGTAATTTTTGATTGGGCATCCGACATATTGAACGATAAATCATAAGATACATCGCCAATTTTATCTTTCCATCCTATAGTCGATTCCCATCCATAAGTCTTTAAATCCGCTGCATTCTCATTAGGTACATCTGTACCCAACACAGCAGGCAAAGGTTCACCGGATGTAAGCATACCATTTGTTTTACGCTTATAAACATCTAATGAAAAAGACAACTTATTATCAATCATCTGTAAATCTAAACCTATATTTTGCTGATAGACCTTCTCCCAAGTGAAAGATGGACTGACTAATGAACCTGAAGAAATACCTACAGGCAAGGTACCTCCAAGAATATAATCCATAGATGTATTTACATTATAATTAGAAATATACGGGAAATTTCCGGATACATTCTGATTACCCAGCGAACCATATGAAATTCTCAGTTTAGCATCATTGATAATAGGCTTGACACCTTTCCAAAAATTTTCTTCCGACATGCGCCAAGCAGCAGATATTGATGGAAAGAAAGAACGACGATCATGTTTCGGGAACTTTGAAGATCCGTCATATCTACTATTAATCTCCAATAAATATTTATTTGCATAATCATATTTAATCCTTGAGAAAACACCTTGTGTTGCCCAACTTGTATTGGTTTCACTCATATATTGCTGACCGGTTGCCAAATTAAGCGACGGCATATCATTATTAATTAAGTTTTCGCGTTTAGCATAAAACCATTTCAAATTTTTAGTCTCTTGATTATATCCGGCCAAAATTTTAAAGGTGTGTTTTCCAAAAGTCTTGGAAAAATCTATATAGGCATTAAGAGCCGTATAATAATTATTTGTATTCTCCAAATCTGCCGAATTCGGATTCACCCACGGATAAATATCATATTTCCCGGGAGCCGCCCAATATTCCTTAAATAAGCGTGAAGTTCGATCTCTGTTCCAAGAATAAGGATTATATGTAAAATCACCCTTAATACTCAATCCATCAAACGGATGAATATCAACTGCACCTGTCAGCCATAAATCATTTACCTTTCTACGATCATAACCACCCTCTGCACCAACGGCAAATGGATTTGTGAAATCTCCTTGGCCTGCCCAGTTGCCATCCGGGTGCTTAATAGGCATTAAAGGACGTAAATCACCTTTTAACTGACCTGAATATGCAGAAAGTCCTGACCATCCGTTACTTCCGCCTGACGGGTGATCTTCGTTAGAAAAAGTATATTTTGTACGCGTAGAAACGG
The DNA here is from genome assembly GCA_964555225.1 of uncultured Bacteroides sp. Classification (GTDB taxonomy): domain Bacteria; phylum Bacteroidota; class Bacteroidia; order Bacteroidales; family Bacteroidaceae; genus Phocaeicola_A. The sequence continues at coordinate 27,101 of CAZKSK010000004.1, read as the reverse complement.
ATAACCATTTCAAAACATCGATATCCAATGAAATGTTTATATTATGTCTCTGATATTGATCATCATATGATCTCAAGAAACCATTTTGTTTCATATAACCATATGATACATAATATTTATATTTATCGGTTCCTCCGGAAAGGTTCGCATTGATTTGTCCGATTGAACCACTTTTGTATAACTCTTTAGCCCAATTTGTATTTCCGCAGTAATTGTATTTTCCATCCGTATCTATTGTAGGATCATAGTATACAGGCAGATTATTCTTAGGATCATCATAATATTTCTTGACATAAGACATCGTACGATCATCAAAATAATTACTTCCGCCTGCATTAACACTGGCTGTATTCATATAATTCACATACTGCCAGCTATCCGAATATTCAGGTATATTTGTAGATTCTGTTACAGAATACGAAGTTGAAACGTTCAAAACAGGTTTCTGTTGTGTCTTACCGTGTTTTGTCGTTATTAAAATAACTCCATAAGCTGCCTGAGATCCGTAAATAGCAGCAGAAGCAGCATCCTTCAATACAGAAACACTTTCTACATCGTCAGGATTCAACAAATTAGGATCTGCAGCAACACCATCAATAAGAATCAATGGATCACCGCCGTTTAATGATGTCAGACCTCTTACATTAAATGATGCTCCCTGACCGGGTGCATAGTTCGATTGAGTTATTTGCAGATTAGGAATGGCGCCTTGAAGTCCCTGCCCGAGATTTGCTATTGGACGATTTTTCAAAACATCTCCTTTTACCGCAGATACGGCACCGGTAAGATTGACTTTCTTTTGAGTTTCGTAACCGACCACAACAACCTCGTCTAAAATCTTAGAATCCTCTTTCAATACGATTTTTAAATCGGACTTACCGTTTACAGGCAACGTTTGATTCACATAACCAAGATATGAAACGATTAATTCCGCATTTGCCGGAATTTCCAGAATGAAACGTCCGTTGATATCCGTTATTGTACCAAGTGTTGTACCTTTTACTAAAACATTAGCTCCAATAATTGGTTCGTCATTGGTATCCTTCACAAATCCCGATATCGTTTTTCTTCCTACAGATTGATTTGCCCGACTCTTCTGTTCTTTCTTAATAAGAAGAATTCTCCTACCTTCAATTGTATAGGAAATATTCGTAGACTTAAATAAATTATTCAACAAAGTCTCAATAGATGCATTTTTTACATCTATATTTACATTATCATCTACATTGACCGTATTGTCATTATAGAAAAACTTGTAGTTCGAACTTTGCTCCACATACTTAATAACAGATTGTATGGAGACATTACTCCTACTGATTGTGAAATTGCTGTTTTGTGCATGAATTTTGATCGGAAAAAATAAAAAGCATAAAGTTAACAGCATTAAATAACATACAAATTTCTTTAAGGGCACATGTTGACATGCCCTAATTCCATGTTTTTGCATAATTTTGTAAAATTAAATGTAACAATATAAGCGGGCCCTAACCCACTTAGTTCTTTAATGAAAGTTCAGGACTGAAGGTTTCATAAATCTTCGGTCCTATTTTTAAATTTTCAGATAATATTCCATCATAGTAAATCATTTTTAAAATTAAACTTAAGGTTATCTTTCTATCACATATATGTTTCTTTCTTTTTTCACACTCAATGGAGAAATCCGATCCAAAATATTCATAACTTCTCCAAGAGTTTCACTGTCAATGGAAAATGAAAAACGATAATTATTTCCAACTTCATTATCACAAATGATATTATTTACACCATACCACTTCTTTAGACGAGGAATAATAACAGAAAGTTTTTCATTAACGAACTTCAATCCATTGCCATTTCTCCAGGCTGAATAGCTATCGGCATTAATATATTCAATTTTCGCTTGATCGTTTCTATCAAAGGATATTTTATGATTAGGAGTAAGGATATATTTTACCTGTTTATTTTTAGACAACGATGAAGTCTCGACTTTCACCTTTCCATTTAAAAGTACAGTTTCAGCTCGTTCATTTTTCCCAAAGCTAAATACTTCAAATGCAGTTCCAATAGCCGTTACATCGAATCTGGAAGTTTTAACCGTAAAAGGTTTTCTCGGATTCTTCATTACTCTAAAAAAAGCCTGTCCATAAAGTTTCACCAAACGTCTGTTTCCTTTGAATTCCATAGGATATTCCAATCGACTTCCGGCACCTAACGAAACAATTGTTCCATCTTCCAATCGGATAGACTCTATGTTCTGTCGTCCGTTTATTACTATGTAAGTCCGTTCTATATCTGTTTTTCTACCTTTGTCATAGAACCATATTCCCCCACCCAAAAAAACTAAAGCCAGGAGACAGGCTGCTGCAGAATAAAGCTTAGTATACAAAGGGATATTTCTTGATTTCTTCCAAATAACAGATTGTATAGCCGTCAAAATTTTTTGTCCATCAGCTTCATCAGCATAATTAAGATCAGCAGACTCATCCCATTCCTGTCTTTGTTTCTCGACAAAAGACGGATTGTTGAATAAGGCTGTTTTATCTTTTTTAGATAATTTTCCTTTCAATAAATTCTTTAATATGGTCTTTTTACTTTTCATATTTGAAGTAATCATATATAAATACGTGATTTCTTTGGGTAACCCTAAGTCGTAGATTGTTAAAAGAATAAAAAATATAAAATATTCATCAAATCATAAAAAAGATAGACATCATATCTATATTTTTTCTAAGGATCTTTAATGCTCGAGTAATGCCGGCTTCAACAGCTTTCACACTAATATGAAGTTTTTCTGCTATTTCCTGATTAGTCAGATGGGAATTACGACTTAAATTAAATATCACTCTACTTTGAAACGGAAGCTTCACAATAAGACCGTCTATATAATCTCGCAAATCATCCGTACTTATTTTTTCTTCCATATCATTATTATACGAATCTTCCAACGCTGAAGCTAAAGGCAATATCTGATAATCACTAATCTCTTTCTTTCGAAACCATTCAAAAATTTCGTTTCTGGTAATAATAAACAAATACCCTTTAAAATTTTTATTTACCTCAAGATGAGATCGCCCCATCCAAATTTTAATAAAAACCTCCTGTAGGATTTCTTCTGCATTTTCCTTTGAGACATACAATCTGCAGAAATTATATATATGTCTCCAATAGAGATTGTACAAACTATTGAAAGCCTCGTGATTACCGTCCTTTAATAATAATATTAATTCTTTTTCCAACATTATCTTATTGAATTAATAACGACGCTTTATTCTACTATCTATGGGAATTTCTCCATTCTCATAATACAAGATTATAACTTTAGAACTATTATCAAATACGATCATAATTAGATTTAGACATTAGTATATATAAAAGTGACAACTTTATATAAAAAATACTCTTCGTCCCAATTGAAACAAAATAAAATAATAGTATGATCTTTTAGAAAAATTTTTATAATTTAATTTTTATCTTCGTTCCTTTGTATTCTATGTTTTTTTCTATCTTACCAATCATATTTCCACTGTCGGATTGCATCCCGACTTTTACAATTCGCAATTTGCGAACTTTCGGCATTCCGGAATATAATCCTTTACTATCTGAAATAGTTAAGGTACGACTCTTATCATTCCATTTCAAACTGTAAGTGACAAAAGCTCCATGCTCGTAATTATAATTATCACCCTCATCTTCATAAACGGTAAATTGACCGTCAGCACCCGAGTATATACGAATTTCCCATTCTGCATCCGGTTTTTCAGAAGAATACTGAACAACCGGGCCCATAGGTATAATAGAACCCTGACGGACTAACAAAGGAAGTATATCTATTCCGGCCTCTGAAGTGATCCATTGTCCTCCTTCATAAGAATGACCCGTCCAAAAATCAATCCAACGAGTACCCGCCGGTAAATATACACGACGTGTCTTAATTGCATTTTCAATTGGTTTTGAATTCACGCCATAGTACATCGGAGTAGTAACAGGAGCCACAAGGAAAGACGGTCCAAACATAAATTCATCCTTAATATCGGCAACAGACTTATCTTGCGAAAAATCAAACGCTAACGCACGAGTGAGCGTATAACCATCATGGGTTATACGGGCCGCCAAAGAATAAATATATGGTAACAACCTATATCTTAAATTAATGAACTTAACCAAACTGTCATAAAACGGTTCTCCAGGTTTCCCAAAACGCCAAACTTCTCTAGGCGTATCTGTTCCATGACTTCGAAAGACAGGAAGAAAAGCTCCGAACTGAAACATGCGTGTATAAAGTTCTCTATAACCCAGATCATCTACACCTTTATCATAGTCTCCCGCCCAAAACCATTGATGTCCCTTTTTCACAAAGAAAGCACCGATATCTATGGTCCAATAAGGACAACCGGTAGCCATAAAGTTTAATCCGGCAGGTATCATATTAGCAAAACAGTTCCACGAAGCATGTGTATCTCCATTCCATGTAATAGTAGAAAAGCGTTGCTGTCCGGCATAGCTGGAACGAGTAAGATTCACCACCCGTTTTTTATCTGTCGCAATACGCTGATTTTCATAAATTCCCATCGCATGGTATAATGAATAAGTCTGACTACGTTCTGCACCCAATGCATCATCTAGTTTTTTAGTATTTAACTCCCAACGTTGTTTATGATTTTCAAAACCATAATCTTTTCCCATAAAAGTCCAATCTGCATCTAACGGTTCCGAAGAGTCGCACCACCACGCATCAAAGCCATTACTGAAGAATTCCTTATCGGCATAATTCCAATATAGACCTCTTGCCAAAGGATTGAAAGCATTGTAAACATCCTCGCCCTGTATCATTAGGTTACGCTGTTTGAAATCTTCGGCTTGAGGACAATTAATCATACTTGGCCAAATGGAAATCATTAACTTGGCATGCATGGAATGAATCTCGTCGGCCAACTTTTTCTTATCAGGATAGAATTGAGGATTCATAGTCATCCGCCCCCACTGGTTATCAGGCCAATAATTCCAATCCTGCACAATCATATCAATCGGTATATGCCTATTACGATACCCTTTCAATGTATTTATCAAATCATCCGAACTAACATAACGTTCTTTTGATTGGGTATAACCAAAAAGATAAAGAGGCATCATAGGAGAGTTTCCCGTAAGCAAACGGTAATTGGCCACCACAGCATCCATGGTACGACCTTTCATAAAATAATAATCAATTTGTTTAGCTGCTTCCAGTTCTACATAACTACCCTTTTCATTATCCTCAAAGACCATGGCACATCCTGCATCGAACAAAAGGCCATAACCGGCAGTCGAATTCAAGACAGGTACCATCGCTTTCAGATTATGTTGGCAAAGATAAAGTTCCTTCCCACGAAGGTTCATAAAATTTTCAATATAAGAACCCAATCCATAGAGTGCTTCAGACGGTTGCCACTGGAAATTCATTCTAAATTTCCATGTCTGTCCTATTGTATCTCTTCGCAAAACATCCCTGACTACTACATCGCCATTCGCTGTTTTTTCAACACGTTTAGAACTTTCATCATAAAGAATTTTTTCTGTAAAAACTTTCTGACACGAACGCGGATTCACTGTATTTTCTTGAAACAATAGACGGCCATCGTTTTCCCGATAAGCAACCGAACCCGTTTTTCGATTAATCAAGACAGTAAGACTATCCGATTGAAGTATATAATCGTCTTCGTTTCGTGTCCAATTACATTTTACGATATGAGGACTGCGAGGAACACAAACATCAGTTCCGTTACCAAGGAAAGTCAACTCCTCTGTATAACACAGACGAACAATGTCAGGAGTAATAAACTCCACTCGCAATAAACCTGTTGGGGTGTGACAATAAAGTCCGTTAGAAACAAAAGAAACTCCGCCTATTTGAGCAAAAGATGAAATTGCAACAATAAAAAAAATTGCTATAAATATAAATTTGAACTTTTTCATGTTCCTTCTCCGTATTATTATATTATTATTTTCATAGTATTAATAATTTATATAAACTAAAAAAGGACCTCATTTACAAAAAAACACACCGAATTTGTAGCTTTTTTATGAATTTTCCTATAATTAGATTTTTTGAACTCTTTTAAAAAATTATTACTTAAAATTACCAAACATATATAATTTTCTTAAAACGAGTTTTAACCTTTAAAAGACATCTTACACCAAAGATGATTTTATAGTCATATAATAAATTTTACAAAGTAAGAAATATTATTCTAATAAATATTAGTCTAATTTCGATTTTTTATTGTGAATTATCGGCAAAGAATCTTACGCTCTTCAAATTCGTTTAATCTCGCTTTCTATATTTGTAATAGATGAAACAAGTCCAATTACTATTAATACGTAACTATTCATAATAAAAAATAAGAGGAACCATTTACCGAATAAAACAGAATGGTTCCTCTTAGATAACTTCTAAAATAAATATCCCGGATTTTTATTTAGCAAAAGCATATTTGAATCCTTGAATCTTATTCCAACCACCACGCGTAAAATCCGGGATTTCAACAGATGCCGAATTATTCTCAAGAGAAATTGCGGACAATGGAATTAAACAGCACCATTCAGCCATATCATATACATCCATATCGAGCGGAAGACCATTATGTAAACAGTAAACCAAACGATAATCCATGATAAAATCCATACCACCATGACCTCCTACTTTTTTCGCAGTCTCTTCCAAGTCTTTCGTCAAAATCGGACTTCTGTATTTTTCCATTAAAGCTTTTTTTACATCTTCCGGAACAAAATTGTGAGCTGAAAGATCATCATAATTTTTTCCATTTTGCGTTCCAACCTGACTTCCAAAAATAGCATAACCCTCTACCGGATATTTTTCAGCATATCCTTCCGTTCCTGTCAATTGATACAAACGGCTGTACGGACGGGGATCGGCTACATCATGCTGAATCTGGATTGTTTTTCCTTTTTCCGTACGAATCATGGTTACCGTGTGATCACCATTTTTAAAATCTTTACAATCCTCTCCTCTATTTTTTTTCAAATATGCCGGTAAACGAATAGGATCCGTATCCATACTCACCAGATACTTCATGCGATCTCCACGATGAATATTAAGCAATTGACAGGCGGGTCCCATTCCATGAGTAGGATAAACATCACCACGATGAAACTTATTATATTTCATGCGCCAATCATCATTATATTGCGACCAAAACTCATCAAGGCAATGCAAATAGGCTCCTTCAACATGTACGAGGTCACCAAAAACACCATGTTGAGCCATATTTAAAGTTGTCAATTCAAAGAAATCATACACGCAGTTTTCCAACTGCATACAATGCTTTCTAGTACGTTCTGCCGTATTTATAACTCTCCATATTTCATCTAAATTCATAACTGAAGGAACTTCACAAGCGACATGCTTCCCATGCTCCATTGCATAAATCATCATCTGAGCATGATGAACCCAATCCGTACAAATATAAACTAAATCTATATCACTACGTTGACACAATTTTTTCCACGCATCCTCACTACCACTATAGCCAACTGCTTCCGGAAGTCCTGCATCTGTGAGAATCTTCTGAGCACTTTCCACTCTATCGGCATGTAAATCACACAAGGCCTTTATCTCGACACCCGGGAGGTGTGTCCAACGTTCTACGGCGCCCGGTCCGCGCATACCCAGACCGATGAATCCTACACGTACCGTTTTCAGCGGAGTTGTAACTAGATTAAGTACATCTTTCTGTCCGGCAGGACGTTTGGGCGTTTCCACTTGTATCGGTAAAATCTTCGCCTGCTGCTTTTTAGGTGTTGCAGCCTGACAGCCTAAACCTGCCGTCAGAACTGCCAAAGATAAAATTAAGAGTTTTTTAATCATAATAATACTTTATTTTAAGGTTAATAATTTTATTTTGTTCTAATCTTATATCCGGAAATTCCATAATACAAAATAAAAAGGAAACAAGGTACAGCCAGCCAATATGCCTGCTGCATGGGCAGCACATCTTTCATAAAGCCGAACACCGTAGGTATTACAGCCCCACCGGCAATAGCCATCGTCAACAAACCGCTTCCGGCTTTCGTGAACCGTCCTAAATCCGCCATAGCCAATGGCCATAGTGCAGGCCACATCAAGGAACAACCCAAAGCCATCAAGAATATCATCCAGATAGACGTATCAACCGGCAACAAGACAAGAGCCAATGAACCGACTACTCCTATCACGGCACAAATGCGCATGGCTTTTTCCTGACTCAAGACCTTCGGAATAAAAAGTATTCCGCAAATATATCCTATCACCATACCGATACTTGGAATCCACGCATACTTGTCGGCATTGCTTAATCCCAAATTAGTAGCGTAATCAACAGCCGTGCTTAAAGAAAGCGTTTCTACTCCTACGTAAATAAATAAAGTAATGGCACCAAGAACCAAATGAGGAAATTGCCATATGGATGTTTTATTGGCAGCATAAGAACAATCTTTTACATCAGTACTGTCTTCTCCCGTAGCTTTCACTTCTGGCAAGGGAGCCATAAACGAAAGAATTCCCAAAAAGATAAATACAATTATAATAATGTAGAACGGGAGATACAGGTCATTAATACTTACATGGGTAGAATCCGGTACCAGCAAAGCAAAAAATAACGGGGCCACAGGCCATGCAAGTTTATTGCAAATACCCATAATGCTCATTCGTTTTGCAGCACTTTCTATGGGACCCAATATTGTAATATACGGGTTCACGGAGGCCTGCAAAAAAGCATTGGCCGTTCCACTCACAAATGAAGCCAATAAAAAAAGTAAATAATTTTCCATCTTAGCCGATAGGACAAACAAGACAAAGGCAAAGGCGAAAATAGCGAAAGAAAGGGCCATGGTCTTTTTATAACCGATCCTACTGATTGTCATTGATGCCGGTAAACCAAATATCAGAAAAGGAACAAATGTAGCGGCTAATAACATGTAGGCAACCCCGGAAGGCAGTGACAAACTGTTTTGCAAAGTAGGAATTAAAAAGGAATTAACTCCCAACGCAAATCCGATCGCAAAAAACATGATACCCACAAATGCTAAAGGTATCATCATATTTTTCTGTGTATTCATATGGTTTTATTTAATTGAATCTTTAAATACTATTTTGTTTTGCAACTCTCGATGAAACAATGCATGGCAGAAAAATGATCTTCTACACTCTGCAATAATTTGAACTGGGCTTTTGTCCTGACCAGATTGTGCTCAGGATATTTTATTTTATAATAAGTATCGCCATTGATATAGTCTGTCAAAAAACGAACGGTCTGCATATATGGGAACAAAGCTGTTGCATAAGGCAGATTCTCAATCTCTATCGGCGTTAAGAAAACGGCTGTTTCCAGATACCCCTTTGCAAATGCCTTGAAAATCTCCATATTGAAATTGACATTATTCAAATCGTTATCATCTTCTTCTCCTGTATTGGCTGCTGAACGCATGAAGTCTCCAAAATCAGAAAAAATAAAATTAGGCATAACCGTATCTAGATCTATTACACAAAGAACTTTCCCATCGGTATCGAACATCATATTATTGACTTTCGTATCACAATGACAAACTCTTTTTGGCAATTTTCCTTCCCGGTAAAGACGCTCCGCCTTACACATCTCTTCCGACCGTTTCTCCAGTTCCTCCAAATAATATTTCACGGAATCTACGCGTCCGGCTGCATTGGAAGTAACGGCATCCCGCAACTGCCGCATACGGAATTCCATGTTGTGAAAATTGGGGATGGTCTCTCCCAACTGTACTGGAATATCTGCCAGCATCGCTTCAAAATGTCCGAAAGCCTGTCCGGCATAATATGAATATTTCGGATTTACGGTTTCATAAGTCACGGCATCGGGTATGAAAACCATAATCCTCCAATAATTTTGATCGTCGAAATAATATGTTTTTCCATTTTTACACAAAATAAAATGAAGCACTTTACGCTCAATATCCGTTTCGTGTTTTTCTTCCAATTTTCTTCTGATATGTTCCGTTACAGCCATAATATTGCTTTGCAGCATATCTACATCCTGAAAAATGGCATGGTTGATGCGCTGCAATACATAATCGGGGCCCTCTGTATCAAAGGTAATCACCTTATATGTATCGTTGATTAAACCTGCCCCCAACGGTTTAATTTCTGCAACCTGTCCCTGAATAGCGAACTCTGATACTATTTTTATCAATTCATCTTGATTCATCGTATTTTTTATCATAAAGTATTAATTACGACAAAGAAAATAAAAATATTTAATAATAACTCTTTTAATTAAGAATATTTTTTATAATTATAGCGTTTTTCTCCTCAAATGTATAAATATAACTTATCATTACCAATCTAATGAAAGAGGACCCGCCTTCTTGAAAAGCGGGTCCTCTTTCATATGTTAACAAAATTAATGTTCTATTTCATTCAAAAGGTGTTTGGCATAATTATAGTTCAACTTATCGTAAATGGAAAACATATGTGGAATACGTTTCAGGAAACCGCTATAATTTTTCTGCACTGCAGGAATCCACTGTATTTCACAAACAGCATCCATGCGAGGGAGTACCATATACTCTGCCTGTTTCGCATCGGGAATATATTCAGTCCAAAGATTAGCCTGAACTCCTTTAATATATTTGGCTTCTTCTTGCGTTAACTCCGGAGCATAGGGCTCATAGCTATAAACTTTCTTTACAGGAAGAAAACCTCCGATAGCCAAAGGTTCTTTAGATTGATCGGCACTTTGGTAATAATCGAAATAGCAATATGTTGTAGGACTCATCACAACATCATGATGTTGTTTTGCAGCTTCGATGCCACCTTTGACTCCTCTCCATGACATAATAGAAGCATTGGGTGCAAGCCCTCCTTCCAAGATCTCGTCCCAACCGATCATGCTACGACCATGGGCATTTAAGAATTTCTCGACTTCCTTAATAAAATAACTTTGCAACTGCTCTTCCACCGAATGTTCTTTCGTTGCTACAAGTCCGAGTTCTTTTGCTTTAGCCTGACATTTGGGACACTCTTTCCAACGAGTCTTCGGGCACTCGTCTCCACCAATATGGATCATTTTCGACGGAAAGACTTCCATCAGTTCCGTCAACACATTTTTAACGAATTCGAGAGTCTTGGGATTACCTACACAAAGGACATCCTCGGACACGCCCCACTTTGTACACACTTTATAAGGACCGCCCGTGCATCCTAAATCAGGATAAGCAGCCAATGCTCCCAACATATGTCCCGGCATATCTATCTCGGGCATTACATTGATATATCTCTTTGCTGCGTATGCTACAATATCTTTACAATCGGCTTGTGTATAATAACCGCCATAGGGTGTTCCATCGTATTTTCCCGTATTATGACCGATCACGGTTTCATCACGTTTAGAACCAATCTCTATCAGTCTCGGATATCGTTTCACTTCAAAACGCCAACCTTGATCATCCGTAATATGCCAATGGAATGTATTGATATTGTGCAGGGCCAGTATATCAATATATTTCTTCACGAAACTAACCGGGAAAAAGTGACGGGCACAATCGAGCATCATTCCACGATAGGCGAAACGGGGTTCATCCGTGATAACGACAGAAGGAAGGATGACTTGACTCTGTTCAATTACAGGAAGAGACTTACGCAAAGTCTGAATTCCATAAAACACACCTGCGGGGGTTTGTCCGTAAATCGTAACCGATTTCGGAGTTACCGACAACCGGTAACCTTCCTTATTCTTTATTTTAGGATCCAGAACCAGATTAATAGATCCTTTCGGAAGCCTTCCGGGCATTGCCTTGAGTTTGATTCCCGTCAATTCTTTGACATATTCAGCCAGAAAACCGGCATTGTTCTGCATTTTTACATTTCCTTTCGGATACATCACTTTAATTCCGCTATGCAACAAAAATTCACCGGATCCTTCCTGCACATGTCTTGGCAATGGAATAATCTGATAGTCAGCCTTCTGAGCATACGACTGGAAGGCAAATAACGATGCAAAAAGCATAAGAATCATACATCTGTAAGTTTTTTTCAATAAATTCATAACATTTTTAAGTAATAGGTTAATATTTCATTTTATATACTAGAGATCCTCCTTTCATAATCACTGCATGATCGATATAATTCTTTTTGTACAATTTCCCATTCAAAAATATTTTATCTACATGTTTATTCTTTTGACTTAGGTTTTCGGCATTTATAGTAAAAGTTTTTCGATTGTGTAAATGGAGAACGAACTTCGGCATTTGTGGAGCTCCGAATACGTATTGTCCGCTCACCGGATTGACAGGATAAAAGCCCATTGCCGAAAACATATACCAGGCAGACATTTGCCCACAGTCATCATTACCGCACAAACCATCGGGCTTTGCCATATATTGAGTATCAAAAATCTGACGAATCAAATCTTGAGTCTTTTCCGGATTTCCGGCCAGGGTATAAAGATATGCTACATGATGGCTGGGTTCATTTCCGTGGGCATACTGACCTATCAAACCGGTTACATCCGCCAATGTACTGTTTAACTTTAAAGTAAATAAAGAATCCAGCTTTGCCATAAAGGGTTTGGGACCTCCCATCAATTTTATAAGTCCCGGAACATCATGCTGGACATGCCAAGTATATTGCCATGCATTTCCTTCGGTGTAATCGCCACCGGAACTCTCGGCATGTGCCAAAGCCGATGGGTTAAAAGGTGATTTCCAGGTTCCGTCACTGTTACGAGGACGCATAAATTTTGTAGACGGATCAAAAAGATTCTTATAAAAACCGGCTCGGCGGGTAAAATATTTTGCATCTTCTTTTTTACCCATCAAACGTGCCATATCGGCAGCTGCATAATCATCATAAACGGATTCCAATGTAGAAGAAACGGATTCTGTTTTAATCAAATCGGCAGGGAAATAACCGTATTTCATATAGGTTTCCCAATCTGACTTTTGTTTGTGAGACTCAGTCTGGGATTTTTTCACCATAGCATATGCTTTCTCAGCATTAAAGCCTCTGAAGCCTTTATGATAGGCCTCGGCTATCACCGATACTCCATGATTGGCAATCATGCAATAATTTTCTTTACCCCACAAGGCCCAAATAGGAATAAAACCTTGAACTTCCGCCTGACTCACGAGAGAGCGAACAAAAGGATTGACTTTTTCCGGCACAATCAACGTATAGAAAGGATGAGCCGCCCGATATGTATCCCAAAGTGAGAATGTGGAATAGAACTCGCCTCCGTCGGCTTTTTCAATTTCATTTTTGGCATTTCGATATGTTCCGTCCACATCCGCTATATTATTAGGCTGAATTAACGAATGATAAAAACAGGTGTAGAAATTTGTTTTTTGTTCATCCGTTCCTTCAACGTCAATTCGTGAAAGATAGGAATTCCATGTTCTATCGGCAACTTTCTTCGTTTCATCAAATCCCCACCCCGGAAGCTCATCTAAAAGATTTTTTCTGGCTCCATCAATCGAAGAAGAAGATAAAGCTATTTTCATTTCTAAAACTTCATTCGGTTGAAGATCGAATGAAATCAACATCTTATTTCCTTTTTCTTTTTCCTGCAATGGAAGGTTGACAATTCTTTGCATGGGATGATTGAAGGTCATCACGAAATAGACATCTTTCGTTACCCAGATGCTACTGCGAACGTGCCCCGATATCGTATTGGCATTATCCCAATTCACTTCACATGCCTGCACATGCGAATGGTATTGATTTTCATTTCCGGTAGGCGCACTTTGCAAATCGACCAATACGGCCGCCGAGTCCGACTTCAAATAAGTATAACGATGATATGCCACATGAGATGTAGCCGTCATTTCGGCCTTTACTCCCGTTTCATCAAGCATAACTTCATAATATCCGGGGCATGCTTTTTCAGTCTCCTTCCGAAAGCTGCTTGAATAATCTTTACGATCAGGACGGGCTGTAACAGGCATCACCGATACATCTCCAAGATCGGCGCAACCTGTGCCGTTCAATCGGGTTTGACTAAAGCCCAATATCCGTGTATCATCATAAACATATTCGGAACAATATTTCCACCCGACAACTCCTGTTACCGGTCCGGTTTGTATCAAGCTGAAAGGAAGACAGGCGCCGGGAAAGGTATGTCCGTTAAAAGCCGTTCCTATAAAAGGATTGACATACTTGGTATATTCTTTTTGGGCAAAAACAATCTTTGGAAAAAGAGAACATGCCAAGAACAAAAATAAAAATCTACAAAGTTTCATTTTCATACTTCTATTAAGGTAGAAACAAAAGTAATTATAAAAGAATATATTTACAAATATCTTCTTCAAGATTTAACATATTGCATAACATTCGCCGGAGGACGCTGATTTTTGAGTTCATTTTTCATATAATCCATATAAGGGGCTACATGCTTGAAGAACTGATAATATCCTTTACAAAGATAATTCAAACCGGGCTCTCCGTCATCCGTACTGGCAAAACGATCTTTCGGACAACCGCCGTGACAGGCAAACAAGAATTCACATTCTTTACATTGTCGGGGTAAAGAGAGTTTCTTGGCCATGCCGAATTTTTTCTGGCGTTCACCGTACATCATCTCCGTAAGTGTATTTACACGAATATTTCCCAACTTATATTCGGGAAACACAAAATGATCGCAAGAATAAACATCACCGTTGTATTCCATTACGGCAGCATGTCCGCAGGTTTCGGCCATGGTACATACTCCGGGAGCTTCTCCCACCCAATTGGCAAGTGTGGAATCGAACAGTTGAACAAAAACGGTACCCACATCATGACGGACCCATTCATCAAAAATAGTACAAACAAAATTACCGAACTGCTCGGGAGTAACAGAAAAATCGGCAGGTTGACCCTTTCCGGATTCCATGGGGGAGGCTAAATATCGTCCGTCTTCATGAGAAAAGATTCGTTCGACTATAGGAGTAAACTGGAGATAATGACAATCTATACTCTTAAAAAAATGATAAAAATCGAGAGGATAGTCTGCATTGAAGTCATTGACAACTGCCATCGCATTCCATTCTACCCCATATTTTTTAAGTAGATTGATGCCCTGCATCACCTTGACAAAAGAAGGAAGTCCTTGCTTATTTCTACGATATTCATCATGAAATTCTTGAGGGCCATCAATGGAAATTCCGACCAACCAGTTATTTTCTTTCAAAAATTTGCACCATTCATCCGTAAGTAAAGTCCCATTGGTTTGAATACAATTATCGATAGCCCTCCCATGTGCATATTTTTTCTGTAATTGCAAAGCTTTTTTATAAAAAGAAAGGGGGCGCATTAAAGGCTCACCTCCATGCCACGTGAAAAGAATTTGCGGTTGGGTTTGTGAATTGATATATTGTTCGATAAATTTTTCAAGCAATTCGTCACTCAACGTAAAGCAGGCGGAATCATCTCCGTTATAAAGATTACTTTTCTCCAAATAATAACAATACTTGCAAGAAAGATTACAAAGTGAACCGACCGGTTTTAACATTACATAAAGTGGACGTGCAAAAGGTGCAAAAGTATCCATATTTAATTGATTATATAAATTCTATTTGACCAAAACAGGATGGTTGATGAAAATCGGGCTGTAACGTATCGATGGGATTCCATGAAAGGAAATGAGGAACCGAAAGATGATCACCGCATTTATAAAAATTGACTTTAACAATTTTACTGTCTAAAGAATCTATTTTATCTTTGAAAAATACCGTAAAAGGAATCACAAGCGAAAGTCGCCATTCTCCGTTAAAACTTTTCTCCGCAAAAGGTTCTTTGCCCAACGTGGAATATTTTTTTATCCGTGAAACGATCGATTCGTCGCCGCGTAATCTGTCAGTACGATTATACCCATGGCCGATCAAAGCGGAACCTATACAATTTGACTCTATATTATAATAAGAACCATCCGTTCCAGGCATAACAAAAAACTCCACACACGAATCGTTCCAAACATCTTCATTATCATGTGCACATGAAGCCAGCACTGCCTGTTCCCTGACCTTATACTGTAAAAGTATGGAATCATCGGTATACCCCAATCTAAAACAGACCTCGGGACAATAAGGGTATTCCGGCCAGTTGACAGCATCTATCAAATGCCATTCCGAATGTATGTTATTCAGGAAACTCTCTACATTCTCCGCTTCGGCATATTTGACATCTAAAACTTTCTTAACTTGTATTTCTTTCATATTATCTATTATTTATTAGGTCCTTTAGAAAATCAATCATTTTTTCCTTATCAAATCGGAAAACTTTTTTCTTCGTTGGATATGATAACTGTAAAGAATAGATCCTCGAACCCGCTCCGGAATATCTTCCAGTTTAGATTCGGAAAGGAGTAGATTCCTGTCTGATAAGAAAGAAGATTTCATCCTACGGAATTCCCGATGCGCTTTATAAATAGCAGAAGCATTTCCAATATTTCCCTTCAAAGCAAAAAACATTGCAGCGACGAAATCCAGAATGGAACGAATGAACAAAACACTCCTTAGTTCTTTCTCCGGCAAGTTCTTATAAAGCATTAATAAATTATTTCGAAAATTCAATAATGTTTTACGAGGATTTTCCTTTTTCAAAGTTGCCGCTCCTACATGATATACAATGCTTGAGGGTATACATACAATCTCGCGATTGAGCCGACGAAGACGCCAGCATAAATCGATTTCCTCCATATGGGCAAAAAAACGGTCATCCAATCCTCCAGCATTCCAATAATCTGCAGAACGCACCATGAAAGCCGCTCCGGTTGCCCAAAATACATGAAGCGGCGTATTATATTGGCCTTTATCGAGTTCTACCGTATTAAATATACGTCCCCTACAAAAAGGATATCCCAGATAATCTATAAAACCGCCACAGGCTCCTGCATATTCAAAAGACGACGTATCTTTCATACTCAACAATTTGGGTTGGCAGGCAGCAACTTCGGGATGTTTATCCATATAACCGATTAACGGACGAAGCCAATGAGGAGTTACTCTCACATCAGAATTGAGCAAAAGATAATAATCACTCGATATTTCTTTCAATGCTCTATTATATCCGCCGGCAAATCCATAATTCTCTGTCAACAAAATTAACCGAACCAATGGATAACGACTTTTTACCCACTCCACAGAATCATCGACAGAAGCATTGTCCGCAACATAAATTTGGACATTGTCCTCCCGCGAATAATCAACGACAGAAGGGAGATATGTTTTCAGCATCTCCACTCCATTCCAATTCAATATAACTATCGCCAGTTTCATATTAAACCAATGTAGCTTTTAAAGCCGTCTTTTCTTCGTTTAACTCACCCAATTTCACTTGAACCAGATGATTATCCAACGAGTGATCGGCATTCAACTCCACTTTAATATAATTATCCGTAAATCCGTGCATAGGCATATCCGGTTTCGGCTTTTCCAAAAGAACGGTACGCACCTGACCGATATATGATGAATAAAAAGCATGCATCTTTTCATCAGAAAGATTTAAAAGACGCTGACTGCGTTTATGCTTGATTTCGGGAGGAACCGCATAATCTATTTTAAGAGCCTGCGTTCCGGGGCGTTCGGAATAACTGAAGACATGAAGCTGAGTTACATCCAATCCTTCCAGAAAATGGTATGAATCCTCAAAATATTCATCTGTTTCTCCCCTTGTACCGACGATTACATCAACTCCGATGAAAGCGTCAGGAATGCATTCTTTTATTTTATGTATCTTATGAGCGAAAAGCGCAGAATCATATCGCCGACGCATCAATTTCAAAACATTATCCGAACCTGATTGCAAAGGAATATGAAAGTGCGGCATGAAAGCACGGGAATGAGCACAAAATTCTATAATATCATCAGTAAGCAAATCCGGTTCGATGGACGATATTCTATATCGCGAAATATTTTCTACCTGATCAAGAGCCTTTACCAAATCTAAAAAAGATTCATTTGTAGTTTTACCGAAATCACCGATATTAACACCGGTAATAACAATTTCCTTGCCTCCTTCGTCGGCAGCTTTCCTGGCTTGCCCGACCAGTGAGGCTATAGAGCCGTTACGACTGCGACCACGCGCAAATGGAATAGTACAATATGAACAAAAATAATCACATCCATCCTGAACTTTTAAAAAGAAACGCGTTCTATCACCTCGAGAACAGGACGGTGAAAATTTCCTGATTTCCTTGCTAGTGGTAATTATGGAATCACCTGCTTCTTTTTTATGAAGATCACCCAAATAATTCAACAAATCGCCTTTTTGTTCAGATCCTAAAACCAAGTCCACACCTTCTATTTTTGCGATCTGCCCAGGCTTGAGTTGGGCATAACAACCCGTAACAACCACAAAAGCACCCGGATGCTGCTTAACCAGTCTGTGAATAGCCTGCCGACATTTTTTATCGGCGACTTCTGTTACCGAACAAGTATTTACGATACAAATATCTGCCTTTTCGCCACGACGGACTGTTCTTACTCCTGCATCCTGTAAAATCTTACCAATTGAAGAAGTCTCGGAAAAATTTAATTTACACCCTAAAGTATAATAAACAGCTTTTTTATTTTGAAATATAGTAGTATCTATCATCATGAAATGTTATTGGAATGCAAAGATAAATTTATTTCCGCTATAATTAGCATAAGACTAACAAATATAAATTGAAACTTGTTAAAAATGAATAGGATAGAAAAAATCATAAAAAAAAACATAAAAAAGTCGCAAAAAATGATACACAATATGGAAAAAGTACATATCTTTGCAACGTTTTAATAAGCAATTGATTGTTATACAGATTTAAAAAGCAAAGAAAATGAAGAAATTAGTATTTTTATTCGTAGCATTTGCAGCTATTTCTCTCGCATCTTGCGGAAACAAAGCTGCTCAGACTGAACCTGCTGTTGATTCTACAGCTGTTGAAACTGTTGATACTGCCGCTGCTGCTCCTGTTGACACAGCTGCTGCTCAAGCTCCTGCAGACTCTGCTGCTGCTACTACTCCTGCTGAATAATTTATTCAACATCAGAAGAAATTTAAGCCGTTGCACCAAGTGTAACGGCTTTTTTTATGCTCCAGTCAAGACTTTTTCCTACTTCTGCAAAGATTCATTAAAATAAAAATTCCCTCAACCGTTATTTACGGTGAGGGAATCTATATATCAACTTATTTAAATAGACTTATTCTGCTTCAGCTACTACCTCAAACGGAATTTCAACAGAAACCTCTTTATGAAGTTTTACAGTAGCTTTATAAGAACCAACTTCCTTTACATCTTTTACTACAATCAATTTACGATCTACTTTATATCCTAATTTTTCAAGCTCATCAGCTATCTGAACATTAGAAACAGAACCGTAAATAGTTCCGGTAGAACTTACTTTGGTAGCGATTGTCAAAGAAACAGCAGCCAATTTTGCAGCCAATTCTTCAGCTTCCTCTTTGATTTTAGCCAATTTATGTGCACGTTGTTTCAACTCTTCAGCCAAGACCTTTTTAGCAGCCGGAGATGCAATCACAGCTTTTCCTGTAGGAATAAGATAGTTACGACCGTAGCCCGCCTTAACGGTTATGATATCGTTTTTGTAACCTAAATTCTGAATGTCTTCTTTCAATATAATTTCCATATCTTTTCCTCCTCTAATTATTTCATCATATCAGTTACATATGGAAGCAAAGCCAAATGACGTGCTTTTTTCACTGCCTGAGCAATTCTACGTTGGAACTTCAAAGAAGTACCGGTTAGACGACGTGGAAGGATTTTTCCTTGTTCATTCAAGAATTTCTTCAAAAATTCAGGATCCTTATAATCGATATACTTAATGCCACTTTTTTTGAAACGGCAATATTTTCTTTTTTTAACATCCACTGAAGGAGGAGTTAAATATCTGATTTCTGATTGTTGCTGTGCCATAATTAATTTTCTTTATTAGCTGATTTAACACTTCTTCTCTTGGTAGCATATTCGATTGCGTATTTTTCCATTCTAGTAGTCAAAAAACGAAGAACGCGCTCATCACGACAGAAGTTTACTTCTAACTTAGCAATGACCTTAGGGTCAGCCTTAAACTCAAGCAACTGGTAAAAGCCTGTTGTCTTTTTTTGAATTGGATAAGCCAACTTTTTTAGGCCCCAATTCTCTTCATTGATAATCTCAGCACCTTCGGCTGTAAGAATACCTTTGAATTTTTCTACCGCTTCCTTCATCTGGGCCTCAGACAAAACGGGAGTTAAAATGAAAACGGTTTCATACTGATTCATACTTTATTCGATTAAAAATTAATAAATTCTAAAAAGCGACTGCAAAGATAGGCTTTTTTGTTCAATCTGCAAAGCTAATCTTCTATTTTCTCTGATTTTATTTATTTTTAAGCTTAATCTAAAGAAAATTCAAAGAAGAATGTTATATTTGCAAAGTTGTTTATACAATCATTATACAATGGAACAGTTTAATTTTGACATTCAGCTTATATTTGCCATTCTAAATGGAAAAGTTTCAGCTGCAATTAATAGAATGCTCTACAGAAATTTTCGAAAGAATGACATTGAAGTTACTCCCGAACAATGGACGGTTCTTCTTTATTTGTGGGAAAAAGACGGAGTAACGCAACAAGAATTGTGCAATGCGACTTCGAAAGATAAACCAAGTATGACACGCCTCATAGACAATATGGAGAGATTAAATCTGGTAGTACGTATTTCAGACAAAAAAGATCGTCGCATCAATTTAATTCATTTGACAAAAAATGGAAGGGAATTGGAAGAAAAATCTCGTTACGTTACCATGAAAACGCTGAAAGAAGCGTTAAGAGGTTTATCTATAGAAGAACTGAAAATAAGCCAAGAAGTTCTTAGAAAAATATTCTCAAATACAAAAAATTAAAAAAAGCAAATTTTTACTTTTTTGCTTGATTTATTTCGTACATTAAAGAATTATGCTTTAATTTGTAAGCCATTAGAAAAACAAATAAATAAATTATAAAAACACATGAAGAATTTAATAAAAAATCTGGGCCTGATTTTAATTGTAATAGGAGCGGTTATTTTAATTATATGCGCCTTTGCCGGAGATACTAATAGTAATGCAATATTAGTGAGTGCATTATTGATGATCATTGTTGGATTAATTGCGCATATTATTATTAACAAAAGAATTGCCGATTAATACTCTTTTTCGACACGAGGTACAAAATACCAATTAAAAGTTCCTCTCTCTATGGAACAGGAAAAATAAAATAGGCGGAAAAATATCTTTTCCGCCTATTTTATTTTTGTATGTACAATAATTTTATTATTCGACTTCAGGAGTAATCAATTTATAGCCTTTACCATGAATATTAATAATTTCTATAGATTCATCTTCCTTCAAATGCTTACGAAGTTTAGTAATATAAACATCCATACTGCGGGCATTGAAATAATTATCATCAATCCAGATGGTCTTCAAAGCGAAATCACGCTGAAGAATTTCATTGGCATGGGCACAAAGAAGTCCCAACAGTTCAGATTCCTTGGTTGTTAACTTCGTTTGTTTCCCATCGATAGACAGAATTTGTTTCTGGGTATCAAATACGAAACGACCGATTTTATAAATGTTACTTTCCCTGTTTTTCTTCCCACGAACTCTACGTAAAATTGCTTCAATACGCAATGTCAACTCTTCCATACTAAATGGTTTGGTGATATAATCATCCGCACCAATCTTAAATCCTTCCAAAATATCTTCTTTCAAAGTTTTAGCTGTCAAAAAGATAATAGGAATTTCAGCATTTGCAGCACGAATTTCTTGAGCTAAAGTGAATCCGTCTTTTTTAGGCATCATCACATCAAGAACACACAAATCAAATTTGTTTTTCAGAAAAGTTTTATAACCAACTTCTCCATCAGGACACAATTCGGCTGAATATCCCTTTGCAGCCAAATATTCTCTCAAAAGCATGCCAAGATTCTCATCATCTTCGCACAACAAGATACGCAATTTGTCTTCCATAATTGTTTATTTATTTAGTAATGGTAATGCAATAATAAATTTAGTTCCCTTCCCAAATTCACTTTCGGCTCTAATAGAACCCTTATGATCCAGGATGATTTTTTTCACATAGGCCAAGCCTAATCCAAAACCCTTCACATCGTGCAGATTACCTGTATGCACGCGATAGAATTTTTCAAATATCTTTTTCAAATTTTCTTTCTTTATTCCTATTCCATTATCCTGAATGGATATATACAACTTTCCTTGTTCATTCCAAGTCTTAACATCAAGCAGCAAATCCTCTTCAGGTCTTTTATATTTCACGGCATTATCCATCAAATTAAAAATAACATTCGTAAAATGCATTTCATCAGCCAATACGATTGAATTTTCTGCCTTTAAAGTCGATGTAATTTTACCATTGTATTTTTCAACCTTTAATGTAAATGTATTGATAACACTATCAATCAAAACATTAGCATCTATTTCTTTCATTTTCAAAATGGTTTTCTGTCTTTCGAACATTGACATCTGAAGAACCTTTTCTACTTGAAATCTCAAACGTTTCGTTTCATCGTTAATAACCCCTGATATATGTTGAAACATCTGAGGAGACTTGCCGACAGCCGGATCTTTTAACATTTGTGCGGCTAATGATATAGTAGATATCGGAGTCTTGAACTCATGGGTCATATTATTAATGAAATCATTCTTGATTTCAGTTAATTTCTTTTGGCGGAAGATAATAAAAATCGTAAAGACAAAAGTTACCAACAATACAAACGTAAATATTAAAGAAGGTATCATAAAACGCACGGAACTGAATATATAGTTATCCATAGTAGGAAAGTGCACCTTCAACAATCCCATCTTTGCCGGTGGATCATTTCTAAATAATATCTGCGGAAAAGCATATTCTTCCCCCTTTTTTTCATAATCGGGACAACGATAAACTTCACGCCCGTCATTTGTGGAGACGGTGAAATGATAAGGTAAATCTATTCCATTATTCAGAAGTTCGGATTTAATATCTTGATCCAATAATTTAAAATTAACACGTTCCTCCAGAGGCTTTTCACTGGCCGTATAAAGAATATTATAAACCACCTCATCCAAAAGTGCACGCTGATAAACATAACGGCTTTTTATAATTTCCTGCAATGAACGTGAGGCTTCCGGAATTGAACTTTTACTTGGATTTTTTGAAATCATAGCCTTAGGTAAGTCCGACGGCCTCTTAGTAATCGTTTTCAATTCAAAAGAGGAATAAACACTACCGTCTCTTGACATTACAGAAAATTTATGAGTCTGATGAACTACATCGCTATATTCTTGTTGAGAAGTACTTTGCGCTAATAAAGAAGCACGTTCGGTCTCAGCCACATCTTTTTCCAAATAACGTAAAGTCTCATTCAATTCGAGATTGCGCGCCACCTGATATAAACTTCGCTTAACAGATTCATCAAATTGTTCCTTTCTCATTTTAACCATCTCTTCAATATAACTTACTTGAAGATAAAGCAAACTAAGGAACGAGAATCCCATGATTACACCCAATATCCAAATTGTTGTTTTTTTCATGTCAGCAAAATTAACAACGTTAAAATATAAATCCTAATAACTTCGTGTGAAATTCTTCCATTTTTGTTAATATTAACTATATCACGGTTTTTAATTGATAAATTATTAACTAAATCACAACATACAATAAAAAAGAGCCGCCTTAAATTATAAAATTAGGCGGCTCTTTTAATTAAATATTTACAAAATTAATCCTCTTTCTGCGTAGCTTCAAATTCTTTCATCAACTTATCCTGAACATCCGAAGGAACCAATTCATAACTGGCAAACTTCATTGTAAATGAAGCACGTCCTCCGGTTAAAGAGCTTAGAGCAGTAGAATAGGAAGACATTTCCTTTAACGGGACTTTTGCTGCGAGTTTTTCATAACCATTTTCACTACTCATACCCATAATCATAGCACGACGCCCCTGAAGATCACTCATTACATCGCCCATTCTGTCTGAAGGAACAAATACCTCTACATCGTAAATCGGCTCCAAGATCTTTGGTCCTGCATTTTTAAAAGCTTCACTAAATGCGTTTCTACCGGCCAACATAAAGGAAACCTCATTGGAATCGACCGGATGCATTTTACCATCATAAATGATAACACGCACATCACGCGCATATGAGCCGGTCAACGGTCCTTGTTCCATACGTTGCATGATTCCTTTTTCAATAGCAGGAATAAAACGGGCATCGATCGCACCACCTACGATACTATTAATAAATACAAGTTTCCCTCCCCAGTCCAGATCAAAGACATCCGTACCCTTGGTTACAATCTTGTACTCCTGACCGTTAAATTTATAGGTCTCCGGAGCAGGCATTCCTTCATAATAGGGTTCTACGATTAAATGCACTTCGCCAAACTGCCCTGCACCACCCGATTGTTTCTTATGACGGTAATATGCACGTGCAGCTTTTGTAATTGTTTCACGATATGGGATTCGCGGTTCATCAAACTTAACCATAATCTTTTCATTATTCTCCAGACGCCATTTTAAAGTACGTAAATGAAATTCACCCTGACCACGTATTATTGTTTGACGAAGTTCTTTTGACTGCTCAATTTCCCACGTAGGATCTTCCTCGCGCATTCTATTTAAAATAGCCATCATTTTCTCCGACTCCGATTCATTAACGGCTTTAATTGCACGGGAATATTTAGGATTCGGATACTTAATGAAATTAAAACGATTATCACAATCTTTTCCATTTAAAGTATTACCTGTATGAACGTCTTTTAATTTCACTGTACAACCTATATCACCGGCTACAAATTCATCAACCTTAATTCTAGTAGCCCCGGCGCACGCATACAATTGGGCTATTCTTTCTTTTGAACCACGATCGGCATTCGTTAAATCATCACCTTCATGAACTTTTCCACTCATCACTTTGAAATATTGAACTTCACCAATATGAGGCTCAACGGCTGTCTTAAAAAAATAAAGAGAAGTTGGCCCCTTTGGATCAGGATCTACAACTTCCCCACGAGTATTATACAAAGGTGGCATCTCATTTACAAAAGGAACCACATTGCCGAGGAATTCCATCAGTCGACGGACCCCCATATCTTTTCCCGCACAAACACAAAACACCGGAAACATACTACGCGCTGCTAACCCTTTACGAATACCTTCACGCATCTCATCTTCGCTCAATGATTCACTTTCAAAAAATTTTTCCATCAAAGATTCGTCATTTTCAGCTGCCGCTTCAACCAATGCCTTATGCAATTCCATCGCTTTACTCATCTGGTCGACAGGAATTTCTTCAATAGTAGGTTCTCCTCCTTCCAAATTCCATGAATATTTTTTCATGAGAAGAACATCAATCAATGAATTAAAATTAGGGCCGGTTTCCAAAGGATATTGGATCTGAACAACTTTCGATCCATAAATAGTTTTCATTTGTTCAATCAAATGA
Source organism: uncultured Bacteroides sp. (assembly GCA_964555225.1). GTDB lineage: Bacteria > Bacteroidota > Bacteroidia > Bacteroidales > Bacteroidaceae > Phocaeicola_A. The sequence continues at coordinate 1,671 of CAZKSK010000004.1, read as the reverse complement.
TCAAAATCACACTTTTCGTTATCTAACTGATTAACTAAAAAAATCACAGGTTTTCCTAATTTTTCAGTATATCTGAAATGGTTTTGAGTTCCTACTTCCACACCATATTGTCCATTCAACAACAAAATCGCCGTATCCGTTACATTTAATGCTGTCAAAGCCGATCCCACAAAATCATCACTTCCGGGACAATCAATTATATTTAATTTTTTCCCATTCCATTCAACATGAAAAACAGTTGAAAAGACAGAATATCCATACTCTTGTTCTACCGGGAAATAATCACTTACCGTATTTTTGGCTGTTATTCTGCCACGACGTTTTATAATACCACCCTCAAAGAGTAAAGACTCAGTGAGAGTGGTTTTTCCCGCTCCATCATTACCTAAAAGTGCAATGTTTTTGATTTCATTTGTTTGATATACTTTCATAGTTATATATGATTAAATAGTAAACTTAAAACGGGACGCAAATTAGAAAATATTAGTTAGAAAAGCAATTATTTAATCGTGTTACTAAACTATGTTTTTGAGCATGCAACAATAACTCATTTTATCATTTTTTCTTTATCAAAAAATACATATCTTTACATTCAAAAAAACAACTCTACAATTATTATGGCCGGAATATATCTACACATTCCTTTTTGTAAAAAACGTTGCATCTATTGCGATTTCTATTCAACGATTCTGATAGATAAAAAAGAAAAGTATATCAACGCCTTATGTAAAGAACTGGAAATACGAAAAGACTACATTCAAAAAGAAAACGTCGAAACAATTTACTTCGGAGGAGGGACTCCGTCTCTGCTATCATATAAAGATTTCGAAAATATATTCAAAGTTATATATAATATATATACAGTAAGTCCGCAAGCTGAAATAACTCTTGAAGCAAACCCTGACGATTTGACACCTCAATATATCACTATGCTTCGCACATTACCATTTAACCGCCTTAGCATGGGTATCCAAACATTCCATGAGAAAACACTGAAGATATTAAATCGCAGGCATTCTGCCACTCAAGCTATAAAAGCTTTCAAAGATTGCCGCAATGCAGGATTTGACAATATCAGTATTGACTTAATCTATGGTCTGCCCGACGAATCTCTCACTTTATGGGAAAAAGATTTGAATCAAGCTATAATTTTACGTCCGGAACACATATCAGCTTATAATCTTATATACGAACAAGGAACAGTATTGTGGAACCTTAGGGAACAACATAAAGTAAAAGAAAGCAGTGAAGAACTCAGTCTACAGATGTTTAACACGCTTATAGACAAACTATATTCTGCAAATTATGAGCACTACGAAATTTCCAACTTTTGTTTACCCGATAAGTTCTCAAGGCATAACTCCAGTTACTGGACCGATAAAAAATATTTGGGATGCGGACCTTCTGCGCATTCATACGACGGGCATACCCGCCAATGGAACATTACTTCATTGAATGAATATATAAAAGGATTTGAAGAAAGCACACCTAGATTTGAAATAGAAAAATTAAATATTTATACTCTATATAATGATTTTATCATAACACACATTCGTACTATCTGGGGGATAAAATTAATGGAATTAAAAAATAAATTTGATGAACAACTCTACAAATATTGCCTTGAGATGGCCAACCCACACATAGAACAAGGCACTCTGGAAATAAAAG
>CAZKSK010000003.1:1578-33411 GCA_964555225.1 uncultured Bacteroides sp. | reverse complement strand
GCAATATAAATACCATTTTGTTCAGCTGTCCTGATTATATAATCCATATGATCCCAATATCCATAAACTCCTTTTTTTTCTATATTTTTGAAATTATATCCGTCCGTCATCGAATATTGACCATATATATTAATGGACGGTACAGCATTCAATGTCTGGACCTGCACTACATTAAATCCAGCCTTATGACAATTATTAAGATAATAAGCAGCCTCATCACGATTCAATCGCTCTGGCAACAACCATCCGGTATCACCCAACCAAAAGAAAGGTGTTCCATCTTCATTCATTAAATATCGATGTTCTTTACTTATTACAAGTTTACCATGAGACCATGGTAAATAAACTTTTGTTTCTTTATTTTGGGCTTGCATAAAAAATAAAGAGCCACAAAACAGTGATATCAATATGGATAAAAAAAGTCTTTTCATTTTTATTTTTCTATAATATTATAAATTTAGTTTATCAAAGATTCATTTTTTGAAAGATTTGCAATCACATCTGGAAAATATTTGGCTAATTCTCTATAAGAATGAATCGACTTATCAGGAAGTTTCTCTCCATTTGGTCCAAAACTAAACAGAGATTCATAAGGTTCGACAGTAACTTTTTTTCATTACATTCCGAACCATCTAAAGAATAAGCCCTTATGCGAGAATCCGCATAATTCAAATTCAATCCCGTAGTATCAATCCCATACCTAAATTTAACATTAAACTGCTCAGAGATACCTCTTAAAACATCTCCTAAAGGACGTACAAAATGATTCTCAAAATTTACAGGAACTTGTGCTAACATAGATGTTACCCCTATGAGTCCTATAACTATAAAAATAGTCAAACGTCTGTTCTTCATGATTCGATTACAAAAAAAAGTGTTTCCATTGTCAAAGGTACTTAAAATCTTTAAAAGTCCAACAAAAAAAATAGAATAGATTACCGTCTTTTCTCAACTCTCACATAAAACAAATAGAAAAAGAGGACTCAAATTAAAGAGCCCTCTTTTCTGTTTTAATTCTAATTTAAAAAAAATTCAATTATTCCTGTTTGAATCCATAACCATTAGTAAAGCCACCTGTCGTCAATACATTCGGAGTGAATGGCCATAAATAAATAGGCGCTTTAGTATAATCATAATCATAGAACAAATACGTATAATACTCATCTGAATTTGCTGCTATTAGATCTCCCCAATCAACTTTTGTATATCCATCAGCAACTAAAGCCGCAGCCTCTTCACTATTCGGATCAATATACTTAAACAAACCTTTAATGGCTAAATTTGTTTTTGCACTAGATCCATAAGAGAATGTAAAACCGGCAGTTGTCGCAATACTTTCCCAATCATCATTCTGACCACGCCATCCCGGATACAATACAGGATCGTCTTCCTTCCCTGTCGGGCATTGAGTAGTTAAACGATAACCGTATGTAGATTTGGCATCTACCAATTTTGTCCATACATAATTAGAGATCGTATTCCCATTAGAGAATGTATAATAACCTTTACTGTTCAATCCATCAATCATTGCTTTTGTCATCTCTTTAATATTCTTGATTGCTTCAGGAAGAAGACCTGTACGCACCAAAGTCCAACGACGATCACCTTCTCCTGCAAATTCAAATCCACGCTCCTGAATGACGGCCTTAAAGACACTTCCACAAGATGTAATAAATGCATCCGTATTAGCTTTTCCGGAAGGAAATGAACGTTCACGTATCTTCGCTAAATAGGTTTTGGCAGTTGCATCATCACCCGTTACTGCACAAGCTTCCGCATAATCAAGATAAACCTCAGCCATACGCATATATGGACCATTTATTCCTGACATTCTATTCTTTAAAACATAAGGAGAAGCCATACGATTTTCATCCCATTTATTCAAAGTCAAACCACCGCCTTCCGCTTTTGAATTCGGTGTGAAAGGTATTAATTTTTCAATACCTTTACCGGTACTACCGGTCACACAAATACTAACATCACGACGCATATCATTAGGATCAAACATTCCATAATAAAATGCAGGATTTATACGTGCCTGTCCATAAGATTTACAAGGACAAGCTTTGGAACTACCTCCGCTGGAAACTCTTCCGAAAGAATAAGGACGAGCGTCATTACCTGTACCCTGACTCATAGCATACTCATAAATAGATTCATCCGCATACTCCAAATCGTTCATCTGCTGAAAGAAATATTGATAAGGATTATTAAACTCTTGACCGGCTTTACTGGTAGAACGAGGATCCGTCGTATGAAATACAACACTGCCCGGATCATCGATACAAGCTTTCAAATATGTTTTAGCCGTTTCATAAAGAGTCTTGTAATCTGAACGGCGTTCATAAACAGATCCGTTATTTTCAGTACCTAAAGTTTCAAATGTCAGAACATTTCCTTTACCATCTTTATAATAATCAGATCCTAAATCTGTACGACGAGTCTGATAACCGGCAGCTTCCAAGCACATACGTCCAATCAAACCTTGAACAAAAGTACGAGACATGATATTTTTTTCCATAGTAGAGTTTTCACCAACTCGATACATCAACGGTTCTACAGTTTCCAAATCTTCAATACAAAGATCATAAATAGAATCTCGAGGGCACAAGCCCTTTGCACCTACGCCACTCTTAGTTTGATACGGCACATCTCCAAAATTCTTTATCATTTCACGATAACAACAAGCTCTTAGTGCAATTGCTTCTCCATAAAGTTGACTCAAATCAGAAGCAGTCCCCGATTTTATCATAGATTCAAAATTATCTGAAGACTGAATTGCATTAATAATAGCATTTGCTTTTGCTACAGCACTAAATAAATTTGCATAAGTGTCATCCTCCTTTTCATAAGAAAGTAAACCATAGGAGCTGCAATAGGTCCCATTCTGATACAAACATTCAGGATAATGGCGACCCGGTTGATTTTTAAATGCTTCCGGATGTCTTTCTATATCTGAACCTGTAACATCGGCACCATAATACAAGCCGTCGCCGAAAACATTGTTCTGACAACAAACTCTCCACTGTTCATAGGCACCATCCATAGCAGCGCGGGCTGTCTCTATATTAGAGAATACAAAGTTTGCATCGACAACTGACGAAGAACTTGTATTCAAAAAATCACTACAAGAGGTTGTAGTCAACAGACCAACCATACAAAGAATTGAATATATTATTTTTTTCATATTATTAATTCCGTTTTAATTAGAATGTTAAATTAAGACCAAACGTATAAGTTCTTGCTTTCGGATATGAATTATAATCATAATTCGGAGTCGGAAAACCATCGCCACCGGCATCATTATCGGTACTAACTTCAGGATCAAGACCGGAATATCCCGATAAACAGAATAAATTAGTTCCGGTAAAATAAATACGACAATTTTGAACGCCAACTTTCTTTAAAAGACTTTTTGGTAGAGTATAACCTAATGTTAAAGTCTGAAGACGAAGATAAGAAGCATCTTCAATAAATTGTGAAGAAGCTATTCCATATTCCGAATAATTTAATGCATATTTGGCATTCTTATTTAAAGTACTCAAAGCTGTAGGATCCGTAACAAGATAAAGATCACCATTCGAATCCACATCATAAATTTTATAACAATCGGAAACAAAAGACAAGCGATTTTGACCTAAGCTATTGTCCTTATTTCCCATCATGCTCGCCATAGCATTTGCATTATATATATCACCGCCAATTTGATACGTAAATCCGGCAGAGAAATCAATTTTCTTATAAGAAGCATTAATTGTGAAACCACCGGTATGTTTTGGCATTGTCTTTCCGATAATTGTTGCATCATCATCATTAACAACTCCATTACCATCTACATCAACAAACTTAGCAGCCCCAGGGAATGCTGTTTGACCAGAGGCTAATTTGAAACCTTTCACACCGTTAGGATAATTAACAATACTTGCTATATCCGGAACTCCTTTTTTCAAAGTATATGTACCGGTAGAAGAATCATAATCAAAATCGTCTACGGTATAGAATCCAGCCGATTTAAATCCTTGTATCAAACCGACCGGCTGACCTTTACGAATGATATAATCATAATATGGTTTACGCATGCTAGATCCCCAACCTGTATGTGTATCTGCCAAAGCGTCATCACTGATTTCATCCACATTATTCTTATTAAAGTTATAAGTAGCATTGATATTTAAATTAAAATCTTTTGTCCGAATAATATCAACTCCTAAAGCCAACTCTACACCTTTATTAGAAGTTTTACCTACATTTTGAAACTGGTAACTGTAACCTGCAGAAGCATCTACCGGCACTTTCATCAAATTATTCTTAGTAGAATTCCAATAAATATCCAAACTACCATGAATCTTATTTCTCAAAAAGCCGAAATCAAAACCGACATTACGAGACGTTGTAGTTTCCCATTTCAAATTTTCATTTCCAAGCATTTCACCCGGTTGATAAACTGTAGTTGTCTGACCATTTACAGTTACCTGCTTAGTAACCCAAGTTTCTTTCCAAAGTGATGGATCAATATTGTCGGAACCTGATGTACCATAAGAAAGACGAAGCTTCAAATTATCCAACCAATTAGCTGCACTCTGCATAAACGGTTCATCGGAAATACGCCAAGCCGCTGCACCTGCAGGAAAATATCCCCAATGATGGTTAGGTGCAAATTTGGAGGACCCGTCGGCACGGAACGTACCTGTAAACAAATAACGTCCTTTATATGAATAGTTTGCACGACCAAACCAAGATTCGGTATGACTTGGAGTTCCAATTGTATTACTAAATTGATCCTTTCCATAATCTTTCGAAACATTTGTCATGTTGATCATACCAAATGCATCATTCATTGAAAAGCCAGACGGATAACCGGCTCCCTGAATAATTGATTTGTTCGATTTAGAAGATAACACTTCGTTACCCAATAAAAATGATGCTTTATGATCGTCACCTAAACCTTGTATTTCATAATTCAATGTTGTAGCCCAACGAACTCCATAACCATCACTCTTTGTCAGTTTGGCTAATTTATAACCATTTTCCAAACCGCCATCCCAATATTTAGTATCACTCCAATTACGACTAAGAGATACCTCGGATTTGGCAGTTAGCCCTTTAATAATCTTCCAAGTCAGTCCACCTCTCGCACGAATTTTCTGACTCTGATTAATATTCTGATAATTACTTATTAAATCAACTGGGTTCTTTGTTAAATCAACACTAGATTCACCTTGGCCTAAACCTGTAGTATAAGTAGCATCACCCAATGGATCATCAATCGGACGATAAGTATAAGCAGATGTAGCCTCATCAAAACTAGTTCCGTTAACTTTTATTTCACTATAACGGAGATCCGCATCAAACGTCAAATTTTTATTAATTTTTTGTTCAATCTTAAAATTCGCATTCCAACGGGAATAATCGGACTGGATACGAATACCTTGATCATCCGTATAGTTAATAGTTGCATAAAATTTAGTTTTATCAGTACCTCCGGATAATGAAAGATCATGATTCCAAGTACTGGCAGTACGCATTACATCATTTATATAATTATGTGCAGAAACATTCTTATATTCACTTAAATGATTACCGTAATTGGATCCCAATCCGAAATATTTAGCGACTCCATCACCATAAGAATCACCGTAAGCCGTTGCATATTCCCAATTCCACAACACATAGTCATAGGCATCCATTACATCCAATGTTTTGGGATTCTCCTTTATCTGATAATAAACATTATAATGAACAGCTACCTTACCCTCTTTAGCACTTTTTGTGGTAACCAATATAACGCCATTTGCACCGCGAGCTCCATAAATAGCCGTTGACGCAGCATCTTTCAATACATCAATACTTTCAATATTATCCGCAGGAATATCATCAATGCCACTTACCTGAACGCCATCAACAATAAACAATGGAGAATTGGATTGGGTAATGGAACCACCACCTCGAACTCTAATGTTCATTGTTGCTCCCGGACGACCGTCTTGAGAAGTGACAGAAACACCGGGAAGCTGCCCTTGTAAAGCTTGCGCCACATTAGCAACAGGATTTGCAGTTAACTTATCACCTGAAACGGAAGCAACAGCACCTGTCAAATCCCGTCTCTTTACGGTACCATAACCGATAACAACAACTTCATCCAAAGTTTTGTTGTCTTCTTTCATTACAATTTTAATTTCTTTCTGTGTTCCTACCTTGATTTCCTGACTCAAATAGCCTATATAAGAAATCATCAATGTTGCATTGTTGGAAACATCTGTTAAAGAAAAATTACCGTCAAAATCAGTAATTGTACCGTTAGTTGTTCCTTTAACCAGTACATTCACACCGATCATCGGTTCGCCTGCCGTATCTTTTATGGAACCCTTTATGGTTCTTTGTGCAAAAGCCGTCAGACAGAGGAGACACATAAACAATGTGACATACACTCTTTGTGTTAGAACTTTTAAATTCATAGATGTGTTTTATTAATTAATTATTAAACATTAAGGTCAATTCAGGTACCTTATCATTTGCAAAGATGAGGCTTCTAGGATAAAGGAATGTGTAATTTTTAATAAATAATGTGTAATTTTTGTTTTTAACGTTTTCGATAACGGTATTTCTTTCTAAAAAAGAATTATTCCAAAGGAATCCATGTTTTACCTATACCAAGGACATTTTCCACATTAATTTGGTCAGCTTCCTTTTTTGTTAATTGATGGCTCCAAGAAACTCGTTTTTTTGTAGAAGCACCTTCACCTGTATTTTTATATTCAAAATAACGAGCCGTCTTTTCATTTTCAGGATTATTCCAATTGAACCATCCTTCAGGAAGAATCTCCTTACAGAAATTACAATATATAAATAAGGTGTAACCATACGGACGCCATGGACGGCCTAAATATAATTTGGTAACATCCGGAGCAGCCTCAATTTTGCAATGATCAAACACATAACCATATTTAACTTCCTTTACTGTGGAAGCCGCTGTTATGTAAGAATCCCGTTTACAATAAATATCACAATCAGAAAAATAAGCCGTAGAAGGACCAAATATAAAATCGGTGGTACCTTCTATATAACAATTACGAAACCACAAACGGGCATTTTCACTTCCGGTATAAACTGTATCCTGGTGTCCTAAAAAACGACAGTTAACAAACAAAAGACGATCACCTTCCGTATGGAGAGCAACAGCCTGACCTAATTGAGCAGCATTATTCTCTATCGTAATATTTTTAAATGTAATATCACTACCTTCTACTTTTACAGTATAAGTACGAAAAGTTCCCATCTTATTGATATTAGCATGATCATCATATGTAATAATTGTATTATCACGATCTTCTCCTACTACTTCAACATTTTTCACCCACGATGGAATGACTAATTTTTCCTTATAAATACCTTTTTTTACGTAAATGACAATTGTATAATCCATGAAAGCACGAACCACTTCCACCGCATCAGCAACATTTCGGTATGGAGCTGTCCCATCACGGGCAACAAATAAAGTGTCTTTAATTTCTGCCTGTGAAACCATTGAAAAACACAGGAACATAACTAACAATTTGACTATTTTTTTCATTTTGATTTGTATTATTTAATTATATGATTTGTTTCTTGCAATAATTCTCTCTCTAGACTAGCGTTTATAAAAGGTCCGATTCCCTTGGCATCATTTGAACGAATCTTTTCATGAATATAATAATCATATTCACCGGAACGATAGGGATTCCCTCCCAATCCTGCAACTGCACAACAATTATTAAGCGATACGATGCCGTCAGAATCTACCGTAATAAATGTGTTCAAAATACCTTGATATCCTTTTTCCGCTATTTCCAGATAAGAACGATCTATATATCCTAAACGAACTGCCTTATAAAGAGTATAAACAAACATGGTCGAAACCGTGGCCTCCAAATAATTACCTTCTCGTCCACTTTCATCCAAAACTTGATACCAAACACCTGACTTATTGTCCTGAATTCGCTTTATCTGGAATGCTACATTTTTTAAAATATCAAGAACTTGTTTTCTGCCCGCTTCATGCTTAGGAATAAATGGCAACGCATCAACTAAAGCCATAGCATACCATCCCATTGCACGTCCCCATACATGAGCCGATTGACCGGTCTCAGGATTTGCCCATTTCTGACTTTTACTTTCATCCCATGCATGCCGATAAAGACCACTCTTTGCATCGTAAGTATGCTTCGCTATTACAATAAATTGACGAATAATATCCTGATAATCTTCCGGCTGATTATTTCGAAAAGCATATTCAGCATAAAAAGGCGAAGCCATATAGATTCCATCCAACCACATTTGATGCGGATAAACCATTTTGTGCCAAAAGCCACCTTCGGATGTACGCGGTTGGCAAGTCAATTGAGCACGGAGAAGCGCCATTGCTTTTTTATACTTTTCATCTTTTGTCTTTTCATACATCCGAAAAAAGATTTTACCTGTATTGATGCGATCTAAACTCAATTCCGAAGGATTGTAACTTACAATACTACCATCTTTATGGAGCATGGTATCACAATACTCTTCAACATATTTATAATATTTTTCCTGTCCATATCGGTCATATGCATTAAGAAAAGCCTGTAACTCCACACCATGACAATAATCCCACTTCAACGTTTTCTGAAAATCAAGATTGCATGCTTTAGGGCAACGTATCATTTCCGAATCCATCATCCGAATCGACCATGGGCCATCCTTCTTACTTTTCTGAGCAAAACCTAACAAAAAAGAATTTTGCATCATTACCCAAATAAATACAATTTTAAAAATGTTTTTCATATTGATTTTTTATTTAATTTCAAGAAATACAAAAATATGAAAATAAAAAATAAAAGAAGAGTAAAATTCGTTCTTAATCCGTAAAAAGCCAATTTGTCTATAAAATAAAATAATTATTCTACTTTTTTCTCATCCAAATGCCGTATCTTTGAAACAATTTTCTTGAAACAATAAATTAATATTATGGGTGCATCAAATCTGAACGAAAAAATTACAAAGTACAGATGGACAATAGCTGCATTATTGCTATTTTCTACTACGGTCAATTATATGGACCGAAACGTTATTGGTTATTTAAAGGATTATTTTTGTGATCCGAATGGATTCGGCTGGACTTCAACCGATTATTCCATTCTGACATCAGTTTTTACGGCTTTTTATGCAGGCTTTACTTTAATTGTAGGTTTTGTTATCGATAAAATCGGAACAAAATTAGGTTTAGCAGCTTCATTAATTGTTTGGTCTATTGCAGGTTTTTGCAGTGCAATTGCAGGTAAAGGACTCCCAGGACAATTAGCAGCAAGAGGTCTATTCGGAGCTGGTGAAGCAGGAAACTTTCCCGCCTCTATTAAAACGGTAGCCGAATGGTTCCCTAAAAAAGAACGTGCATTAGCCACCGGAATATTTAATTCCGGATCCAATTTAGGCGCTATGATTTGTGCATTGATTATTCCACCCATTTTAGCAGCATGGAATCCATTAGAAGGAACAACATTGTTTTTAGGCAAAATTCACGGATGGCAAATGTCTTTTATCATTACCAGTCTTATCGGTTTTATTTGGTTATTCTTTTGGCGCAAGATGTATGCTTCTCCAAACGAAATGCTAAAAAAGGGCAAAATTAATAAAGCCGAATTCGATTATATCAACAGTGATGATCAAAAACCTGCTGCTCAAACAACAACCCAAGCCGCTAAACCGGCAAAGAAAACTTCATGGTATAAAATGCTTACTTATCGCCAAACTTGGTCTTTCGTTATGGGTAAATTTATGACAGATGGTATTTGGTGGTTCCTTTTATTTTGGTTACCTACTTATATCAAACAGCAATTTTGTGTAGGACTCAGTGCTAGTGAAACGAACCATACTGTAATGTATTCTACATTCATTGTCTTCGGCATTGCTATTATCGGTTCTGTATATGGGGGTTCACTTCCTATGAAATTTATGAATAAAGGTTGGGAAACTTATAAAGCCCGCATGACAGCCCTTATTATTATAGCTTTCTTTCCCTTACTATTATTAAGTACTCAAACTGTAGCCGGATTTAGCGGATCAACAGGACTAATTGCTGCTGTTGCTATTATTAGTATTGCAGGTGCGGCACATCAGGCATGGTCAGCAAATTTATTTACTACCGTATCAGATATGTTTCCTAAATCAGCTGTTGGAGCCGTTACAGGAATTGGAGCAGCAGCCGGAGGATTAGGAGGTGTATTAGTACAAGTAATGGCCGGTCGTCTTGAAGATCACTTTCGTGCCCTCAATAATGTACCGACAGCATATGCCATCATGTTTGGTGTTTGTGCATTTGCTTATTTAATAGCATGGGCGATTATGAAAATACTGGTCCCGAAATATAAACCGGTCGAAATTGACTAGTTGAATTTACGAACAATAAAAAAAGGCATTCAAATGAATGCCTTTTTTTATTGTTTATATACTTAATGAAGATTTTAAAAATTTAAACGGAAAAAACTTTCAGATTCAAATTAAAATAAGTAATTTCGTCCGACTTTTATGTAAATATGCATAAAATAATTTAAATCAATAAATAATAAACATAATCAAGAATATGGAAAATTTAGGTGTTGGACTAGAATTAATGATTGTAGGAATGCTTACCGTATTTATCATCCTACTTATCATAATCTATCTGGGGAAATGGCTTATAGCCTTAGTTAACAAATTTGCGCCCGAGGATGTTATCGAAAAAAAAGAACTCTCTCCTACAGTAATCCCTGTAGATGCAAAAACAATTACAATCATTCAATCAGCAGTCAATGCTTTGACAGGAGGAAAAGGAAAAGTTATGAAAGTTGAAAAAATCAAATAAACAAGGAATCTAAATATTATGAAAAAGGAAGTAAAGTTCTGTTTAGTCTTCCGTGACATGTGGCAATCTGCCGGAAAATATGTACCACGGGTAGATCAATTATTAAAAGTGGCTCCGGCTATAATCGAAATGGGATGTTTTGACCGTGTAGAAACAAACGGTGGAGGTTTTGAGCAAGTAAATTTATTATTTGGCGAAAATCCGAACAATTCGGTACGGCAATGGACGAAACCATTTCATGAAGCTGGAATACAGACACAAATGTTGGATCGTGCATTGAATGGACTCAGGATGAGCCCTGTCCCTGCAGACGTGCGACAGCTATTTTACAAAGTAAAAAAAGTTCAAGGAACAGATATTACGCGTACTTTCTGCGGTTTAAATGATACACGCAATATTATTCCATCTATAAAATATGCGCATGACGCAAAAATGATTTCGCAATGCTGTCTATGCATTACACATTCTCCTGTTCACACTGTGGAATATTATGTAAACATTGCAAAAGAATTAATTGAGACCGGAGCTGATGAAATATGTATAAAAGATATGGCAGGTATTGGACGTCCTGTTACCCTTGGAAAAATTGTTGCGGGTATTAAAAAGGATCATCCTGATATTCCAATCCAATATCACAGTCATGCGGGACCCGGATTTAACATTGCATCTATTTTGGAAGTTTGTAAAGCCGGATGTGATTATATAGATGTAGGTATGGAACCACTGTCTTGGGGAACAGGACACGCGGATATCATTACCGTTCAAGAAATGCTAAAAGACGCAGGGTTCCAAGTTAAAGACATCAATATGGAAGCCTATATGAAAGTACGTTCTTTGATTCAAGAATTTCTTGACGATTTTTTAGGATTATATTGCAGTCCTCGAAACAGATTAATGAATTCATTACTTATCGGTCCAGGATTACCTGGCGGTATGATGGGAAGTTTAATGGCAGATTTAGAAACGAATCTTGAATCTATTAATAAATATAAAGCTAAACATAATCAGCAATTCATGACTCAAGATGAACTGCTTATCAAATTATTTAAAGAAGTTGCTTATGTTTGGCCTCGTTTAGGATATCCCTGTTTGGTTACACCTTTTAGTCAATATGTTAAGAATGTGGCATTAATGAATGTAATGCAAATGGAAAAAGGAAAAGAACGCTGGGGAATGATCGCTGATGATATTTGGGATATGATTCTCGGGAAATCAGGAAAATTACCTGGCCCGTTAGCTCCAGAAATCATAGAGAAAGCTGAGCGTGAAGGTCGTAAATTCTTTACAGGCAATCCACAAGATAACTATCCTAACGCACTTGACAAGTTCCGTGCTATGATGAAAGAAAAAAAATGGGACTTAGGACAGGATGATGAAGAGCTTTTTGAATATGCCATGCATCCGGCACAATATGAAGCATATAAGAATGGAAAAGCTAAAGAAGATTTCCTTGAAGACTTGGAAAAACGTCGTGCAGAAAAAGAATTTAAGCCAACCGAAGATAAAGAACCAAAAACTCTTACAGTAAACGTTGACGGACAATCATATAAGGTCACAGTGGCATATGGAGATGTAAAAACGGCAACTCTTCCTGAAAATGCAGGGCCCGCAATGCCACCTGTTGGTGAAGGAAAAGATCTTCTAGCTCCACTTGAAGGAAAATTCTTTCTAGTAAAAACAGCTCAAGAAACCCCTAAAAAGATAGGAGATCAAATAAAAAAGGGAGATGTAGTTTGCTACATTGAAGCCATGAAAACTTACAATGCCATCCGATCGGAATTCGACGGCACTATCATTGCCATCTATCCAACAGCAGGCGATTCTATCTCGGAAGATGACATCTTAATGAAAATTGGATAATGGAAGAAATACTTAAAAACCTATACAACATGACGGCCTTTAGCAATATTATTGCCGATCCGTCATTTCTCATCATGTACGCAATAGCGTTTCTACTTCTTTATTTAGGTATAAAGAAACATTATGAACCTCTATTGCTAGTTCCCATTGCCTTCGGTGTTTTGCTCGCCAACTTTCCCGGAGGAGATATGGGAGTAATTCAGGCAAATTCGCAAGGATTTGTCACTCTATCCGATGGAACTCAGAAAATAATCTGGGATATGCCATTACCGGAAATAGCCCATCAATTCGGTTTAATGAACTTTCTTTATTATATGTTGATTAAAACCGGATTCTTACCACCAATTATTTTCATGGGCGTAGGTGCATTAACTGATTTTGGCCCTATGCTACGAAATCTACGTCTCTCCATTTTTGGTGCGGCCGCTCAATTGGGTATTTTTACAGTTCTTATTTTAGCTTTAGTTATGGGATTCACTCCTAAAGAAGCAGCTTCTTTAGGCATAATCGGAGGAGCAGATGGTCCTACAGCCATTTTCACTACAATCAAACTAGCGCCTCATTTATTGGGACCGATAGCGATTGCTGCTTATTCATACATGGCACTGGTTCCAGTTATCATTCCACTTGTGGTGAGAATTTTTTGTACAAAGAAGGAATTATGTATTAATATGAAGCAACAAGAGAAGTTGTACCCATCAAAAGGAGAGATCAAGAATCTAAGAGTTCTGAAAATTATTTTTCCTATTGTAGTCACTACAATTGTCGCATTATTCGTACCAACAGCAGTACCTTTAATCGGAATGCTCATGTTTGGTAATTTAGTAAAGGAAATAGGTAGCGATACTTCCAGATTGATGGATGCCGCAGCAAATAGTATTCTAAATGCTTCTACTATTTTTCTAGGACTTTGCGTGGGGGCAACAATGACAACTACTGCTTTTTTGAATTGGACAACGATAGGTATCGTGGTGGGTGGATTTTTTGCTTTCGGATTCTCCATTGCTGGTGGTATTCTCTTTGTAAAAGTAGTAAATCTATTCTCAAAGAAAAAAATAAATCCATTGATTGGAGCTACAGGTTTAAGTGCTGTACCGATGGCTTCTCGTGTAGCCAATGATATTGCTACAAAATATGACCCTAAAAACCATGTACTGAACTATTGTATGGCAAGCAATATCTCAGGTGTAATTGGCTCTGCTGTCGCAGCAGGTGTACTTATTTCATTTTTACAATAAATTTTTCTATATAAATATAAAAAAGGAGGAAGACAATCAATATCTTCCTCCTTTTTTTAACCTATTATACTATTAATTTTGATTGCCAATTATCTAATCTTTAAAATATACTCTTTTAACCCGAGTTGATACGCTGGTCAAAATTTCATAGGGAATAGTTTCCAAAAGATCCGATAAATCACTCACAGGCAAATCATCTCCGAAAATCTCTACTCTATCACCTTCCTTACAATCAATGTCGGTAACATCAATCATACACACATCCATACAAATATTACCTACATAAGGAGCTTTGCGCCCATTTACCAAGCAATATCCTCGACTATTGCCCAAATGGCGATCTAATCCATCGGCATATCCGATGGGGATAGATGCTATTCTGGAGTCTCTCTCCAAGTGCCCTCTACGGCTATAACCAACGGTCTCCTCTTTAGGGACATCATGAATTTGAAGAATTATAGTTTTCAAAGTACTCACATTATGTAGTACCGAATTGTCTATAGGATTAATACCATATAATCCCAAGCCCAAACGACACATGTCATACTGGGCCTCAGGAAACCGTTCGATTCCAGCAGAATTACATATATGACGAATTATTTTATGGTTAAAAGCTGCTTGCAATTCAGTTGATGCTTTATCAAAAATCTCTATTTGATGATGAGTAAATGCGTCAAACTGCTTACTGTCACTTCCCACAAAATGAGAAAATACAGAACGGATAATCAAACCTGATTGAGATTTAACTCTCTGAATGAGCATAGACATATCTTCCGGCACAAATCCTAAACGGTGCATTCCCGTGTCTAATTTAATATGGATAGGATAATTAGTAATTCCCTCCCTTTCTGCCGCTTTTATTAATGCGTCAAGCAAATGAAAACTATAAACTTCGGGTTCTAACTTGTAATCAAACATTGTTTTAAAAGCCGTCATTTCAGGATTCATGATCAATATAGAACTGGTAATGCCAGCTTTACGAAGATCAGATCCTTCATCAGCGACAGCTACAGCCAGATAATCGACTCTCTGATCTTGCAAAGTTTTAGCAACCTCATAAGAACCGGCACCATATGCCGAAGCCTTTACCATACAAACAATTTTCGTTTCAGGTTTCAATTTACTTCGATAATAATTAAGATTATCTACCAAAGCATTCAAATTAATCTCTAAAATAGTTTCATGAACTTTTAATTCCAATCTCTCCGAGACTTCATCAAAACGAAAACGTCTGGAACCTTTTACTAATATTACTTCATTTTTTAATTCGGCAAACAAAGTAGACTTCAATAAATCATCAGTCGTATTAAAAAAATATTTTTCAATATTAAAAACCGAAGCAGCAGAACTTATTTCTTCTCCAACTCCTATAATTTTATCAATCGCCCGACTATTTACTAACTGAGAAACTTTACGATACAAAAATTTGGAACTTTGTCCTGTCTCCAAAATATCCGAAAGAATAAGCGTACGTTTTCTACCATTCCGATCCGGTCTTCTTGCCATAAAGTCCAATGCAATATCCAAAGAAGCAATATCAGAATTATAGCTATCATTAATAATTGTACAACCATTCTTTCCTTCCTTTACTTCAAGACGCATCGCTACAGGTTCCAAACGTGCCATCCTTTCCGCTATATCCTCAGGCGCAATCATCAAATATAGGCATACAGCTAAACAATTCAATGAATTTTCTACAGAAGCATCATCAATAAACGGAATAGTATATTCATTGTCCATATCAAGATAACGGTATTTAATTCGAGTGGAAAATTCACCCTTCTCAATATTTTCTATAAATAAAGGTTTTTCTCCATCAACCTTTGACCATGCAATTTCTCTTGACGTCAACATTGATTTCGAAATACAATTACAAATAAGATCATCATCACCATTATAAATAATCACATCACAGTCCTTAAACAAGGAAATTTTTTCCATGCATTTTTCTTCCAAAGAATAAAAATTTTCCTGATGTGCTCCTCCAATATTAGTCAAAACTCCAATTGTCGGTTTTATTATATTACGTAAAGCATTCATCTCTCCCATTTCAGAAATACCGGCCTCTATTACAGCCAGTTCTGTTTCTTTATTCAATAACCAAATAGAAAGTGGAACTCCAATTTGTGAATTGTAACTACGGGGTGAACGCGTAACTACCCTGTCTACACTAGTAAGTTGATAAAGCCATTCTTTAACAATGGTTTTTCCATTACTTCCAGTAATTCCAACAACAGGTATTTGAAATTCCTCACGATGCTCCTCCGCCAATTTTTGTAACGCCTTTAAAGGACTCTGGACTTGCAAGAAATTAGCATCCACCATTTGTTGCACATTCTGTGGCATTTCACTTACAACAAAATTATGAACTCCTCTGTGATAAAGCTCACTTATATATTTATGGCCATCGTTCCTTTTCATTTTCAATGCGAAAAAGAGAGTTTCTTCAGGGAAACAAAGAGAACGACTATCTGTAAGGATCCAATCGATATGCGAATTTAACGATCCAAAGCGTTTAGCTCCAATTAAATCGGCTATTGTTTCAATAGTGTACGACATAGTTCTAATTCATTTTTAACTTCAAAGTACGGATATTTTTTCTTAAGTTGGTTTATCTTTAACACTATTTGGCACAAGAAGACTTTATATTCAGCTGATTCAGGATGAAAAGGTTTGTGGGCTAAACCTTTTTTTATTTCATCCCATTTCTTAATAATCATATGACATTCATCTGAAAAATAACATTCGGATAAACATTTCCAGATAAAATTTTGCGCCAATAAGGAAGGATGAAGCATATCATCCGCATAAAAACGATAATCACGAAGTTCATCCATCATGATTTCATAAGAAGGAAAATAAAAAACCCGTTCATCAAAAGATTTCTGTAAAGCTTCTATTGCCAATAATAAGATAGATTTACTTAATTGATTTTCATGAAACCCATCTTTCATATGTCGTATCGGACTCACCGTAAAAATAACTTTTAACTCCGGATTTACTTTTTCCAGAAGTTGCGTTATTAATTTAGAATAAGTACTTACAATCGTATCTACATCCAATCTTTCACGAATGAAAAAAGAAGAAGGAATTTTATGACAATTAGCAACTATCTCACCTGACTGTTTCCAGTGATATACCCATGCTGTTCCCCATGTTATAAAAAGGACATCCGTCTGAAAGAAATTCTGATAAGTTCGTTCCAATTCAGAATTAATATTATTTACACAATCTTCTAATACCGATGCTGAAAAACATCCGTGATGATGTAAGCTATGCCAACCATTATATTCAACTAAAGCAAAATCCCGAGTGGTATAAAATTTTCTCTGAAGTAATTCTTTTAAAGCACATTCAATGGACAATGGATTATACAAAACACCATAAGGATTCGATGTACAAATAAATTTATCATCAATAAACCTTTTCCCTATGCTTTCAGTAAAACAGGAGCCCATAAGCAAAATCTTATCACAATGATGTATTAGTGCTTGTTTCTTGGGTAGTTCAACAACCGTTCTAAAATCCATATCAAATCCTTTCTTCAAAAATTATATGCAAAAATAAGAATCTTAGTCTTATTTATTGTTATTTTTGCAACATATTTAAAAGAAATGACTGATAACAAGACATATTATTTGTTGAATAAAATCAATTTTCCAAAAGACTTAAAGCAGCTAACTATAAATGAATTGCCGGAAGTCTGCAATGAACTTCGAAAAGATATAATTAAAGAATTATGCTGCAATCCGGGTCATTTTGCTTCAAGTTTGGGTACGGTCGAACTTACTGTGGCTCTACATTATGTATTCAATGCACCTTATGATCGCATTGTTTGGGATGTCGGGCATCAAGCCTACGGGCATAAGATATTGACCGGACGACGAGATGCTTTTTTTACCAATAGAAAATTCGGAGGTATTCGTCCTTTCCCATCTCCCGATGAAAGTGAATATGATACTTTTACCTGCGGACACGCATCAAATTCTATTTCCGCTGCTTTAGGAATGGCAGTGGCTGCTATGAAAAAAGGAGAAATGAACCGCCATATAATAGCTGTGATTGGGGACGGTTCTATGAGTGGAGGATTAGCTTTTGAGGGACTCAACAATGCTTCAACGACTCCTAACAATATGCTCATTATCTTAAATGATAATAATATGTCTATAGATCGAAGCGTCGGTGGAATGAAAGACTACTTATTAAACTTGAATACTTCAACCAGTTATAATCAAATCAGATATAAAGTTTCACAACTTTTTTATAAATGGGGATTACTGAATGAAAAGAGAAGAAAGGGACTTATTAGATTCAATAACAGTCTGAAGTCTATGCTCGCTCAACAACAAAATATCTTCGAAGGATTAGATATCCGTTATTTCGGTCCGATTGACGGACATGACGTAAAGAATCTAGTACGGGTCTTGAATGACATTAAAGAAATGAAAGGACCGCGCATACTTCATATTCACACCATTAAAGGTAAAGGATTTGCTCCTGCAGAAAAAGAAACATCAGAATGGCATGCACCTGGTATATTCGATCCTTCTACAGGAAAACGATTTATTGAAGATACAACTGGAAAACCGCCTCGTTTCCAAGATGTTTTTGGAAAAACTTTATTGGAATTAGCACAGCAAAACAGCAAAATCGTAGGCGTAACTCCTGCCATGCCTACAGGATGTTCCATGAATATTATGATGGAAGCTATGCCTGAAAGGACTTTCGATGTAGGCATAGCAGAAGGACATGCAGTAACGTTCTCCGGAGGAATGGCGAAAGAAGGTTTACTGCCTTTCTGTAACATTTACTCTTCTTTTTTTCAAAGAGCATATGATAATGTCATTCATGATGTAGCTATTCTAAAATTGAACGTAGTCATCTGCTTGGATCGTGCAGGTTTAGTCGGGGAGGATGGCCCTACTCATCATGGAGCTTTTGACATTGCTTTTCTCCGACCAATACCTAATCTTACCATAACTTCACCCAGAAACGAACATGAATTACGAAATTTGATGTATACAGCTCAACTGCCACATAAAGGACCTTTTGTTATTCGCTATCCCAGAGGGAGAGGCTCCCTGACCGATTGGAAATGTCCTTTCAAAGAAATGGAAATCGGTAAAGGTGAAATATTAAAGGATGGTGAAGACGTAGCCGTGATAACAATCGGACCTATTGCCACCATTGCAGCTAATGCTATTTCTCAGGCAGAAAAGATTTCTAAAAATAAATTTGCACATTTTGATCTGAGATTTATCAAGCCGCTTGATACAGAAATGCTTGAAAAAATAGGACAGAAATTCAAAAAGATAGTTACCATTGAAGATGGGGTGGTTCGTGGAGGAATGGGCAGTGCTATTTTAGAATTTATGGCCGATCATCATCACTACCCCATTATAGAAAGAATAGGTCTTCCAGATGCATTTGTTGAACATGGTTCAATCAAAGAATTGTATCATCTTTGCGGATTGGATGAACAAGGAATCTTAAAAATATTAATGACTATATAATTCATATATGAAAATCATTATTGCAGGAGCCGGAGCTGTTGGAACGCACTTAGCCAAGTTATTGTCAGGTGAACATCAAGATATTATTCTTGTGGATGACAATGAAGAAAAATTGAGCCGTCTCAGTTCAAACTTTGACCTAATGACAGTTAACATTTCTCCTACTTCCATAATAGGATTGAAAGAAACAGGAATTGACAAGGCCGATTTATTTGTTGCTGTTACTCCTGACGAAAGTAGAAATATGACTGCCTGTATACTAGCCCACAGTTTGGGAGCAAAGAAAACAGTAGCTCGTATTGACAATTATGAATATCTTTTGCCAAAGCATCAAGATTTTTTTCGTAAACTAGGCGTTGATTCGCTCATTTATCCGGAAATGCTTGCAGCAAAAGAAATAGTCGATGCTGTAAAAATGAGTTGGATACGCCAATGGTGGGAAATTAGTGGAGGTGCTTTAGTTCTTATAGGTGCCAAATTACGTTCTTCTGCAGAAATATTGGACATTCCATTAAACGAATTGGGTGGTCCTGATACACCTTACCACATTGTTGCCATTAAAAGAAACAATGAAACAATTATTCCTCGAGGCAGTGATGTAATCAAAGAACAAGATTTAGTTTACTTTATGACGACAAAAAGATATATCCCATATATACGTAAAATATCCGGAAAAGAAAATTATCAGGATGTCAGAAATGTAATGATTATGGGTGGGAGTCGTATAGCCGTAAAAACGGCTCAATATGTGCCCGACTACATGAATATTAAGATTATTGAAAATGACCCTGCACGCTGCGAACGTATCACAGATATCCTAAGTGAAAAAAACATGGTTATTAATGGAGACGGACGAGATCTTTCTTTACTTCAAGATGAGGGGCTGAAAGAAACCGATGCGTTTGTTGCACTTACCGGTAATTCAGAAACAAATATTCTGGCTTGTTTGGCAGCCAAGAGAATGGGAGGCATCAAAACGATAGCAGAAGTTGAAAATATTGATTACATAAGTATGGCCGAAAGTTTGGATATCGGTACCGTAATCAATAAAAAAATGATTGCAGCAAGCCATATCTATCAAATGATGCTGGATGCAGATGTCAATAATGTAAAATGTTTAGCTTTTGCCAATGCCGATGTTGCGGAATTTACAGTAAAGGAAGGTGACCGCATCACTAAGCATGCGGTTAAGGACCTTGGCCTACCGAAAGGTGCAACCTTAGGAGGAATGATTCGAAAGGGAGAAGGTATGCTAGTTACAGGAAATACTCGTTTCCAAGCAGAAGATCATGTAGTTGTCTTCTGTACTGGAATGATGTTACAACAAATAGAAAAATATTTCAATTAAATTATGATAAACGGAAAACTGATAAGTAAGATCATCGGCACTCTCCTTTTCATAGAAGGAGGTTTGCTTCTAATCTGTTTGCTGCTTTCCTTATACTATAGAGAAAATGATTGGTTCAGTTTTGCCATTACTATTGGCATTACAATCATCTTAGGAGCTGTCTTAAAATTTTTTGGAAAGAATGCAGAATATAAGATGAGTAAGCGGGACGGATATTTCGTTGTTACTATTTCTTGGATTGTTTTTTCTTTCGTCGGAATGCTTCCCTATTATATAGGTAATTATATTCCATCTGTTACAAATGCTTTTTTTGAAACCATGTCAGGCTTTACTACTACAGGAGCGTCAATCCTGAATAACATAGAAAGTCTTCCTCACGGGATCCTGTTCTGGCGAAGTATGACCCAATGGATAGGAGGTTTAGGCATTGTATTCTTTACTATTGCCGTGATCCCGACATATAAAATGGATGACGTAAAACTCTTTGCAGCCGAAGCTACCGGACCCACACATGACAAGGTACATCCGCGCATAGGGGTCACTGCAAAATGGATCTGGAGCATTTACCTTGGTCTTACATTAACAGAAACGATATTTCTCCTTTCTGGTGGAATGAACTTATTCGATAGTATATGTCATTCAATGACTACAACATCAACCGGAGGTTACTCTACCCGACAAGGCAGCATTGCTTCTTATAACTCATCCTATATTGAATACGTGGTTACTATATTCATGTTTCTTTCCGGGGTCAATTTTACCTTATTGTATTATGTTTTTCTAAAAAGAAAAATAAAGAAATTTATTCAAGATACAGAGTTCAAATGGTTTTTGGGAACTGTTTCGATTTTCACTGCTATAACTACCGTGACCCTTTATTTCACAACAAATATGGGATTTGAAGAATCTTTTCGTAAAGCAGCTTTTCAAATTGTATCCTTACAAACGACAACCGGATATGTATCTGCCGATTATGGGACTTGGATCCCTCCTCTTTGGTTATTACTTAGTATCACTATGATTATAGGAGGTTGTGCAGGTTCTACTTCGGGTGCCATAAAATGTATTCGTATAGCAATTTTAAGCAAAATCGGTAGAAACGAATTTAAAAGAATTCTTCATCCTAATGCCGTACTGCCTGTTCGCATTAACAATACGACAGTCTCCCAAAGCGTACGTACAACTCTTTTTGCCTTTATCTTTTTCTATTTAACTCTTATTATTGTAGGATGGTTTGCTATCATGTGCACAGGCGTCGATTTTATGGAAGCATTCAGTGTCACTTTATCCAGTCTTGGAAATGTGGGTCCCGGATTAGGGAAATTCGGACCCTCACATTCATGGTCAGAGCTACCAACAATAAGTAAATGGATTTCATCTTTTCTGATGTTGGTAGGACGTTTGGAAGTCTTTTCCGTTTTATTGGTCCTCACCCCGGGATTCTGGAAAAGGAAATAAAGAGATTCTTACTTTATTTATTAAACAGCAAAGAAGCCGATTTTCTCAAACCGACTTCTTTTGGTAATCTTTTTCAACCTTAAAAACACCTATGAAACAATAAAGGTATTATTATTTATCGAAGGTAATTATTTTTCAAAATTATCTGTTCTAAATGGTACCATAGGCAATCCTTCCGTATTACCTATATTACCGATTTGAAAATTACGGAAGCAGTAACGAACGGCTACAGGTTCCTGTACTTCCGCACTACTAACTATCAATGTATTTCCTTGCACTTTTACATAAGCAGGATAAAACGTTCTATCTTCACCACAAATTTCAAATCCTTGTATATCTTTCAAGCGATTAAATCCTCCATCGACATAATTAAATGTAAGATACGCAGTGTCTCCTTTCACTTCCATCGATTTATATTCCGGCCCGCGACATGCAATTCCTTTCCAACCATACGTACCACAGAGAGCCAGAAATGCCAAACGTTGGCCAACATCCTCTTTATCACACGGATGGATCTGATTATTTTCATAAGGACGTACTAAATCATTCGTAGAAATCATTCCACTATTCGGGATCAAAGATTGAGCCTTAAACTGAGATTCACGAAGATAAGCACCTTGCTCATTCCACCCATAATTATATGGAGCTATTTCCACAAAATAAAAAGGAAGATCTCCTTGCCCCCATTCACTTCTCCACTGCTTTACCATTGTAGAAAAACGATTTGCATAAGTATCTTCATGACCAACATTAGATTCTCCCTGATACCAAATAAACCCCCTAATCGTATAAGAAGTCAATGCATGAAGCATTCCGTTATACATCAATAACGGGCGTTTATAATCAATAACTTTTTCTATACCGGTCTTACTCAAATCAATATCTTTATAATTCTGTAAAATATCTTTGGGTAACCAGCTTTCAACACGAGATCCGCCCCAACTGCAATTAATGATTCCTACCGGAACATCTAACGCCCGATTAATGTTTTTTGCAAAAAAGAAAGCCGTTGCACTAAAATCAGGAGCATTTTGTGAATTACATTCTTTCCATTTTCCTTTCACTTCATCCTGCAAAGTATAAGATGGGGTTCTAGGAATAGTAGCAAAACGAATTTTATTTTTATTTTCACCTGCATACGTAATAATCTCATTTGACTTTGTTACCGGACAATTTAAGAAACCTTTCAATGGCATCTCCATATTACTTTGACCCGAAGCAAACCAAACTTCACCGATAAGAATATTATTCAGGGTGATAGATTCTTCGTCCGAAATAATAATCGTCTGTGGATTATAACTACCCTTCGGTGTATGAATCTTAATTTTCCAGGAACCATCTTTATTGACTTCTACCTTAACGGGATTTGCACTCCATGAGGAAGAAACGGAAACAATTTTACCTGTTGACTTCCCCCACAGATTAACCTCCGAATTCTGTTGAAGTACCATGTTATCGCCAATAATTTCAGGAAGAGTTACTTTTGCGTAAATTTGAACGCTACATATTAAGGCACTAACAAAGAATAAAAAACCTTTATGCATTTCATAAAATTTTTATAGTCTTGCAAATATAGACAAAAAGCTATTAGTAAAAAGTATTACGAATAGCTTTTTTTGTTAATTAATCGAAACGCCTTATAATACAGACAACTTCTGTCTTCGACGTAAATATATTGAGAGATTATTTTCTATCATTTCTAACCTAGCAACATGGGTTATTCATTATTCATAAGATGTTATATTTTTTACTCCTTTGATTGATTCTTTCTCAATCTGTCCGGTAAAAAGTACATTCATTAAATTTTTACTCATCTGAAATGTCGGATTAAAATCTTTTGACTGCATATAATCTACTATCGCTTTTTTAAATTGTCTGCCTTCCGGTTTATTCTGTATGGAATTGAGGTCGCAAGTACAAACCATCACTTTCCCCTTTCCCATTAAAAATTCAAAAAGAATGCCCAACTTATAATTTCTTTCTATGTTATCTATTACTTGTATGATAGGTCGATAAGTTTTCGGAAGAACATCAAGAATTAAAGGGCGTGATGAACGGCAAATGCTCCACCACTGCCAATTACTATGGATTTCAGTCGGAAATTCTTTAAATAAGGGATGTTTCGGATTTACCAACAAAGATAAAGTACCGGGAGATACCTCGCGCTTCAGATTTTCCGAAATACTCTTAAACATAGCATAATTCCAATAATCGGGAGTAAATAATCCACCTACACTTACTTTTTCTATTTTTTTATGATCCGGAATATACAATATCACTGCACCATTTTCCACTTCTTTCCGTACAGAATCATTCCATACGGTAATCTCTTTAATACTATCATTAACTTGCCGAATGGAAGGGTAAACCCAAAGTTCATACTCATTTCGGTGCCCATTGTAATTCAATATAAGATTTACTTGAGTCGGTTTCTTTATTTCAGCCAAAGGAATCTGAATAGTTTTTATTTCCTGAACTCTCCCTTGAGAAACAGAAGCCGAAATACTGCTCTTGTAAATAATTCTTTCACCATCTGTCAGAGTTATATTTAATGGTTTATTTTCAATAGAATGTTCGGAATAATTACATATTACAATTTTCGCATTCATAGTTTGTCTATTTTCCCAGCAATAAGTAGGAAATTCCGCCATAGGAACAACTGATGAATTAAAATAACGAAAATGTTCACTGTCTGTTGCTCCTTTTTTGGGATCCATAAATGCATCCAACAAACCGACAAGTGCGGAACCTTGTCCGGGATAATCTTTCAAATCAAGAAATTGGAATCCACCAAATCCGGGAGTGCGTAAACACATTTCAAAATCGGCCTTGTAACATAAAGAAGAAAAAGCTGCGGTAGCCTGATGAAAAAGAGAAGCCTGATCCGACAATCCGTTTTTCTTTAAACGATTACGAAATATTTCCAAATTATACGGATAAAGAACACCTTTATATTTGGTAATTTCGGCATAATCCGGATAGATCTGAAATTGTCCGCTTTCATGACTTACCACAGGAATAGGACTAGGTTTTATTGCATAGGAATATGTATGTTCAGTATTGGGATAACATCCATTAATAAGACCTCCTTTATAGGCATCGGCAAAAGAAAAAGAAGATCGCACATGAGTAGTATAAAGAGAATCCGTATCGCGCCCTACCCTACAAGTCACAAAATAATCCTCACCCGGCTGATAGCCTTCCATTCCTAGCCAGTTATTGGAACCGAAAGCATACAAATGACGACTATCCAAAGATCGAAAATAATTAACAAATTTGCGCATCAGATTCACATCGCCATTTAATTCATTGCCTAATGCCAACTGCGTAAATGACGGATGGTTTCCATAAGTCTCCAGAATTCGTTCACCCTCAATCTTAAGAAATTGGTTCAAAGTATCATTTTTCTCATCCATAGCCCCCCAATAAGGAAGTTCTACTTGTATATAAACACCTGCTTTATCCGCCGCTTCAAAAGCGGCTTCAGGCATTGTCCATGAATGACAACGCACATGATTGAAACCATAGTTTTTGATAATTTTAAAATACCTTGTCCATTCATCCAATCCCATCGGAGCATAACCTGTAAGCGGAAATACGCAGCCGTCATGGGTTCCACGCAGAAAAGTAGTAAGACCATTAATAGTGAACTGAGTACCTCTTACAGAAAAATTCCTCATACCGAAATCAACAATACGATTATCCTTCCCGTTTTTATCTTGATAAACCACATTAAGTTTGTACAAAGCCGGTGAAAATTCACTCCACAAACAAGGATGTTTACCCATATCAAGTGTATATTCAAATGAATATTCGCCTTTTTCAGGCATTTGTATCGAATATATTTTCTTTTTAATAACTGATTTATGACTTGTATTCCATGCATAACCTTCCATACTGATTCTACCCGAAGCATGAGAATTTGTTTTTATAATCACTCTGACACGCGCTGAATGCTTGTTTACAAGCGGATAAACCGAAACATTTTTTATATAAGTAGGCGTCTGTGCTTCTATACGAAAATCTCCCAATATTCCATTCCAGTTTGTTTGTGTTGCATCTGTCCATGCATGGGAACCTTGTACGCCCTTAGGAACGGAATTGTCTCCATTATTTACCCGTATTGTTAATTGATGTTTTCCCGGAGTGAGTTTTTCTGTCACATCATAAATATGAGGAGATTCCAATTGAGAAAAACTTCCTATACTATCTCCATCAATCCAAAGAGTGGAAGGCTTAGTCCGCTCCATCTTCAAAATTAAATGTTTTCCATTCATTGACTGTGGAACAGTAATGTTCTTGTTATATGTCATTACTCCTGCATAAGGAAAAAGGCGGGTCAAATTAGCCGTAACCATCGTATCGATGTTACGAGGTGTCAGTTTAGCTTCATCCATCGTCCCCGGCAAATGTACATCTCCCAATTGGGTGTGCCACGTACCGGAAAGATCTAAAGATTGACGAACCGATACATATTCAGGAATAGATGTCCCACAAGAGACTAGACAACCAACAAACAAAAAAGATAAAATAACGTTTCTCATAATTTTTATATTAAGGCTTTATTCCCTACAAAGATATAATCTTTATTTCAAAACAGGATCATATTATTTTATAAACATCTATACTATTTCAGTCTCTGTTGTAGTGTGCAAGCTAAGACTTACTTTTTATTATATAAACACACACTTATCCAAAGTATAAACCATTAATTTTTAATTAAATCACTATTTTTAAGCATATTAACTATTAAATTTATGGGATAGGAACTAATAAGAAGTACTACTATTTTATATTTAAAGTACACTAAAAAATTATTATCTGTACTGATAATTTTATTTTGCTGTACATTAAAAATGGAAAAAATCGATAAAAAAATTATTAAGATGAGGTGGTATCAGTGGTATTAGATTTTAAGCCCTAATACCACCTATAAACGGTTGTTATATAATAATTTAAATCATTTAGTGGTATTATGGTATTAGAATTCTATTTTATTGGTAGAACAATTCTATTCCTTTCGAAAAAGAACTAATCCCCGACAATTCCCTTCTTAATACAATTTTTACCGAACAATCCGGTATTTCAATTTTATAATGTAACTTTGCACGAGTTTACCGAAAAAGAAAAAAGACAGATGATTGTTTGCATAGCCGAAAAGCCTAGTGTTGCAAAAGAAATAGCAGATGTTTTGGGAGCAACAGAACGTCACGAAGGATATATCGAAGGAAACGGATATCAAGTAACATGGACATTCGGTCACCTTTGCACCTTGAAAGAACCTCATGAATACAGTCCGGCATGGAAAACATGGAGTCTCTCTAGTCTTCCTATGATACCACCACGCTTCGGTATCAAACTAATTCCGGATACCGGTATTGAAAAACAATTCAAAATAATAACTAAACTCATGCAGGCGGCAGATGAAATCATCAACTGCGGTGATGCCGGACAAGAAGGTGAACTCATACAACGTTGGGTAATGCAAAAAGCGAAAGCCAAATGTCCAGTGAAAAGACTTTGGATTTCTTCACTAACTGAAGAAGCCATCCGTGAAGGTTTTAAAAATTTGAAAGACCAATCGGAATTTCAGTCTCTCTATGAAGCCGGATTGAGTCGTGCAATCGGGGATTGGACCCTAGGCATGAATGCCACACGTCTTTATACCTTAAAATACGGTCAGAACAAACAAGTTTTATCCATCGGCAGAGTACAGACACCAACGTTAGCCCTCATTGTTAACAGACAATTGGATATAGATAATTTTATTCCAAAACAATACTGGGAATTAAAAACCATATATCGTGAAACGACTTTCAGTGCTATTATTCGCAAAAATGAAGAAGAATTGATTTTAGAACAGGGAAAGCAGACAGAGAATCCGGGTATTGATCCAATTAAAGACAGGGAAAGTGGTGAAGCTTTATTACAAAAAATCAAAGAATCTCTATTCACAGTAACTGATGTAACTAAACGTAATGGAAATGAAGCACCACCACGTTTATTCGACCTGACTTCACTTCAAGTAGAATGTAATAAGAAATTCAGTTTCTCTGCCGATGATACACTGCGTACGATTCAATCGCTTTATGAAAAAAAAATTACTACTTATCCACGCGTAGATACGACTTTCTTAAGTGAGGATATTTATCCGAAGTGTCCGCAAATACTAAAAGGACTTCGGGATTATTCCATGTTTACTGCACCATTGGAAGGAAAGACTTTGAACAAATCGAAAAAAGTTTTTGATAATACTAAAATAACAGATCACCATGCCATAATTCCTACCGGTGTCTATCCCCAAAATATATCGGATATGGAACGAAAAGTCTATGATATGGTTGCACGACGATTTATTTCGGTGTTCTATCCTGATTGTAAATTTGCAACCACAACCGTATTAGGTAATGTAGAACAAATATTATTCAAAACAACAGGAAA
This sequence comes from uncultured Bacteroides sp., assembly GCA_964555225.1. GTDB lineage: Bacteria > Bacteroidota > Bacteroidia > Bacteroidales > Bacteroidaceae > Phocaeicola_A. The sequence continues at coordinate 4,701 of CAZKSK010000003.1, read as the reverse complement.
ACAAATTCTGGATCCGGGATGGAAAATTATTTATGTAAAAGAAATCAAAAATGCAGATGAAGAGAATGATTCGTCCCAAGAAGAAAATGTTCTACCTCCATTTATAAAAGGAGAAGAAGGACCACATATTCCCGAACTATATGAAAAGTGGACGACTCCACCTCGGCCTTATACAGAGGCAACATTATTAAGAGCAATGGAAACTGCCGGTAAGTTTGTGGACAACGATGAATTACGAGATGCATTGAAAGAGAATGGGATAGGCCGGCCATCTACTCGTGCGGCAATTATTGAAACTCTTTTCAAGCGTCATTATATTCGTAAAGAAAAGAAAAATCTGATAGCAACGTCCACAGGTCTCGAACTCATCCAACTAATTCATGAAGAACTTCTCAAATCGGCTGAACTTACCGGAATTTGGGAAAAGAAATTACGCGAAATAGAAAAGAAAAACTACGATGCCAGGACTTTTCTGGAAGAACTTAAACAAATGGTTTCGGAAATTGTACAAACAGTTTTAAGTGATAGCACCAACAGAAGAGTTTCTACTCAACAAAATATAAGCAAAGAAAAAACCATCCGAACGACTGCAACTAAAAAGTCTTTAAAAAAAACAAATACTGCAAGACCCAAGGGAACAGAAGCCGATCAAACAATTCGTTCTCAAGCCAAATCAATATTAAAAAAACAACCGGAAAATTTATCCAATCTACAAGCAACTGATGATTTAATTGGAAAAACGTGTCCTCTCTGCAAAAAAGGTACAATTATTAAAGGAAACAGTGCTTATGGTTGTTCTGAATGGAAAAATGGATGTCCTTTTCGTATAAATTTCAGCAAAAATAAATAACGACAAAATATTCTTTGTATTTAAAGTTAAAATTCTCATAAAATTTGTTTTCATAACTTATTTTATATATATTTGGAGTACAACTTAAATCTGAAAGAATATGAAAAAGCTCGTTCTTTTAATTATCATGTCAGCCCTGTCTGCTACTATATGGGCTCAGTCCAGCAGAAAAGTATACTGCGAACTTGTTGGCACGGAAAAATTACCTAACAAAGAAATTACTGTTGCCATAGATTTAGGTCCGTCTACGCCGGTAAATGGAGCCTATTTGTTGAACGACAACGACCAGCCTCTGACATTTATTTCTTTGCCGGATGCTATGAACTGGATGAGTGAAAGAGGATGGAAATTCGTACAATCTTATGAAGTAAAGGATTACAATGAAAACATTTATCATTGGGTTCTTATGAAAACAGTGAAAAGTAATGATGAAATTTTTGCCGGATTAAACATAAAAAAGCCTACAAAAAAAGAATAAAATTCACCTACTATCATTTTCTTACAAGCAAATTACTTTCTCAGGAAGAAAGCTACTGCGGATACGCCATTCCGGAGGGTATAAATTGTTTGCCCTATTTCCTATATTCTTTACAAAACCTATAGGAATTTGGCGATAAGTCAGTAAGACATAATTTCGAGAAATTTCTGTCGGAAGTTGAAGAACTTCTTTGTGTAAATATGCTATTGCCTGATTATAATTCACATCAACGACAGGAAAAACATCACGATTCAATTCTCGACTCATTGCTAAAGAATGAGAAGGTATATAATCTTTCCCTTTTTTTTCGGCCAGTTCAATACCTGCATAAATCACTTTCATCTTACTATTCAACAAATGAAAATCATCAATATGAATTTTTGGAATGGCTACAACAGTAGTATCCCGCACTTCGATCTTATAACGATCCGGATTACTTAACCAATTTGCATATTCTTTTGGAAAAGGTTGTAGTTTTTCACTCTTCTTTTTCTTCTCATTCGGAGAGCGAAAATTCTCAGTTTCTTCATTTGAAAAAGATTTTCTAAGAATAGCAAGAAAAAAGCCTTCACCTCGAGTACTATGAGGCAAAAAACGAAACACAGGAAAACCCTTTCCTGATAAATCACGAACAACGCCCCATTCCGGTGGAATATCTATATCCAACAATTCGGCTTGATACTTTTCCTTTATCCACTCTACATTATTCTCATCTTCTTTCAAATTGTAAGTACAAGTACTATAAATGAGTAGACCTCCCGGTTTCAAACACGGCCAAATATTATCAATAATCTGTCTCTGCCTTTTCCAACACAACTCTACATTTGCAGGACTCCATTCAAGCACAGAATCTGGGTCCTTCCTGAACATGCCTTCTCCGGAGCAGGGTACATCTGCTAAAATAACATCGAAATAACTTTTGAAAAAAGAGAAATCGGAGGAATCATTGTTCGTCACCACTATATTAGGATACCCCCATTTAATAAGATTTTCTGCCAATACATTTGCTCTTTGCCGTATTATTTCGTTAGCAATCAAGAGACTTCCTTCCGGGAGAGCCGAACAGGCCAACGTCGATTTGCCACCAGGTGCCGCACATAAATCAAGCATTCTAACCGGATGCGACACATATTGACAAAGAACTTTTTCAAGAAACATAGAGGATGCTTCCTGTACATAATAGCAACCCGCATGAAACAATGGATCAAATGTAAAAGTAGGACGTTCCGAAAGATAATATCCTTTGGAAGTCCAAGGTATAATTTGCCCCTTCTCAAATCCAAAACGTTTAATCGGATTGAGTCGTATACTTACGGGAGCGTCATCTTCCAGAGCTCGAATAAATGATTTATAACCGTCTTTACCTAAAAGTTCTAATATATAAGAAGAGAATTCTTCTGGTAAATTCATTCTTTATTCCTATTTTTGTAAGCAAATATACGGCATTTGGTCGGGAGAATAAAAAAAATTCATCTTTTATTGCAACTGAAGAGACTTTTCATTACGTCTAATACACAGATAAGGAAATAAATAAATTAAATATCATGAAACAGGTTATATTGATTATGGCACTCGTGTTCGGAATGAACTTAAGCGCTAAAGAGCAAAAACCCATTGTGGATTCCCTCAACAACAGCAGTGTTACTGTAGTATCAGACACAACTGCAACAGATTCCGCAGATTATACGGACACTTCATTGGATAATAATGAAAGCTCAAATGATTTTGACATGTCTTTTCCTTTTGCAGGACTGGACGGTAGTTCAAAAGCTTTAGCTGCAGGAGGTATTTTTCT
>CAZKSK010000003.1:0-1478 GCA_964555225.1 uncultured Bacteroides sp. | reverse complement strand
AATAATGAACCAACCGAGTCTGTGAAAGAAGAAAACACAGCCGAAAAAGCCGAATAAAGATGGGGCAGATCAACGACATATCGTTGGTGGCACAGGTATTGGTATTTCATAACAATCGTGCATTTGACACATTAGTAAAGAAATACCAATCACCGATTCGACGTTTTTTTCTCAATCAAACAGTTGGAGATTCTGATTTAAGTGATGATCTCGCTCAAGAAACATTCATTAAGGCATACACGAATCTAAATTCATTTAAAAATCTTTCAAATTTCTCAACTTGGCTGTATAGAATTGCATATAATGTTTTTTATGATTATATTCGCAGCAAGAAAGAAACAGAAAGCATAGATAGTAGTGAAGTGGATGCCAACTACCAAACCGAACAGGAAAATGTAGGAGCAAAAATGGATATATACGAGTCAATGAAATGTTTGAAAGAGGAGGAACGTACCTGCATTACTTTATTCTATATGGAAGATTTGTCCATTGAGAAAATAGCAGGTGTCACCGGTTTTCCTACCGGCACAGTGAAATCACATTTGTCGAGAGGAAAAGAAAAACTTTCTGAATATTTAAAAAATAACGGTTATGAAAAAAACAGATGATGAACTGATTAAAGATTTTTTCTTATCACATAAAGAAGACATTAGTGACAATGGTTTCTCAGAAAAAGTGATAAGAAGAATCCTAGGGCGAGACTATAAATGGGGTAAGATTATAACTCTATTAAGTTGGATTGCATTCATTATGCTTTTTGTTCTTTTGGGTGGTATAAATGTGATTATAGGGACTTTTTGTGATATCCTTACTTCTCAGGGAGCGCAAGATTTGATTATGGGTAATCTACCTAAACTCGCACTAGGAATCTTGATTTTCACAGGAACCGTTGTGTACCATATCATCAGTGAAGAACGATAAAGTATAGACTTTGAAATGAAACAATATTTGGATCTTTTAAATAGAATCCTTACTGAAGGCACTCCCAAAAACGATCGGACCGGAACAGGAACAATCAGCGTTTTCGGGCATCAAATGCGTTTCAATTTGGATGAAGGTTTTCCTTGTCTGACCACAAAAAAACTTCATCTAAAATCAATTATTTACGAATTACTATGGTTTTTGAAGGGTGATACGAACGTAAAATATTTACAAGAAAATGGAGTAAGTATTTGGAATGAATGGGCAGATAAGAATGGAGACTTAGGTCATATTTATGGATATCAATGGCGTTCCTGGCCTGACTATAACGGAGGATTTATTGATCAGATTCAAACTGCCATAGAAACAATAAAGAACAATCCTGATTCCAGACGCATCATTGTAAGTGCATGGAACGTAGCTGATCTAAAAAAAATGAATCTGCCTCCATGCCATTTACTTTTTCAATTCTATGTTGCTGATGGTCGTTTAAGTTTACAATTATATCAACGTAGTGCAGACACATTTCTAGGAGTACCATTCAATATTGCATCTTA
>CAZKSK010000002.1:0-36052 GCA_964555225.1 uncultured Bacteroides sp. | reverse complement strand
TGGCCCTGGAGGCGTTTTTAATGTCGGCACATCTAAGGCCCAACTCTTCGATAAAGGCGATTCAACGAAAACTAAAACCACATTCAAGGATGTGGCAGGGTTAGCTGGTGCCAAGCAAGAGGTGGAAGAGATCGTTGCCTTTTTGCGTAAACCTGATAAATATACCGAATTGGGAGGTAAAATTCCTAAAGGCGCTTTACTTGTAGGCCCTCCAGGAACTGGTAAAACATTGTTAGCGAAAGCCGTTGCTGGTGAGGCCGATGTGCCCTTCTTTTCGATGTCTGGTTCCGATTTTGTGGAAATGTTTGTAGGTGTAGGTGCTAGTCGCGTGCGTGATTTATTCCGTCAAGCTAAAGAAAAAGCGCCATGTATTGTGTTTATCGACGAAATTGACGCTGTTGGGCGTGCTCGTGGTAAAAATAATAATATGGGAGGTAATGATGAACGTGAAAACACTTTGAATCAATTGCTTACAGAAATGGACGGTTTCGATACAAACAGTGGTGTCATTATATTGGCTGCAACGAACCGTGCAGATATTCTGGATAAGGCCTTACTTCGTGCCGGTCGTTTTGACAGACAAATACATGTGGACCTTCCGGATCTAAACGAACGTAAAGAGGTATTCAATGTGCATTTACGTCCATTGAAAATAGATAAAAATCTGGATGTTGATCTCTTGGCAAGACAAACGCCGGGATTTTCAGGAGCTGATATCGCCAATGTATGTAATGAAGCTGCTTTAATTGCAGCAAGACATGGAAAAAATTGTGTCAGTAAACAAGATTTTCTTGACGCTGTTGACCGTATTGTAGGCGGATTGGAAAAAAAGACAAAAGTAATGACTCAAGAAGAAAAACATACCATAGCCCTACATGAAGCAGGACATGCTACTTTGTCATGGTTCCTGGAACATGCCAATCCTTTGATTAAAGTAACGATAGTACCTCGTGGTAGAGCTTTAGGCGCTGCATGGTATTTACCGGAAGAACGACAGATCACAACTAAAGAACAAATGCTCGATGAAATGTGTGCCACCCTCGGAGGACGCGCAGCTGAAGATGCATTTATCGGACATATCTCAACCGGTGCAATGAACGATCTGGAACGTGTTACTAAACAAGCATACGGTATGATTGCATATGCAGGTATGAGTGACCGTCTTCCCAATCTATGCTATTACAATAATGAAGAATATTCTTTCAACAAGCCCTATAGCGAAAGCACAGCCCAACTTATTGATGAAGAAGTAGAAAAGATGATTGGCGAACAATATGAAAGAGCTAAGAAAATACTTATCAGTCACAAGGAAGGACACAATAAATTAGCTAATTTATTGATGGAACGAGAAGTTATCTTCGCTGAAGATGTTGAAAATATTTTTGGAAAACGCCCATGGACTTCTCGTTCTGAAGAAATTCTAAAAGACGAAAAAAAAATGGAGAAAAAAAATAATGACGCAAAAGAAAAGGAAGAAAAAGAAATACCTGATAATTTAAATTCGGACAAATCGGACAAAGAAGAAAGAAAAGAAGAAGAAAACCAACAATAGATAGATCGTGAAGAATCTAATACAAAGAACAATTACAGGAATTCTGTTTGTTACTGCTACCATAGGATGTATACTTTTTCATCCCATAACATTCGGAATATTATTTGCTTTCATTACCGGATTATCGGTATTTGAATTCGCTCAACTCGTTAATAAAGTGAATGATATAAAGATCAATCCTTTAATTACAACAATGGGGGGAGTTTATTTGTTCTTTGCATTTTGGGGATATTGTGAAGGTATAGCAAATCCTCCTTCTTCTATCTTTATTCCCTATCTCGTTATTCTTATTTATTTTTTTGTAAGCGAATTGTATCTTAAAAAAGAAAATCCGGTTAACAATTGGGCCTATTCAATTATGTCTCAAATTTTTATTGCACTTCCGCTATCCCTATTAAATGTTCTAGCTTTTCAAGGAGCAGAAAACTCTTTTGTGGAATATAATCCGATACTTCCACTCTCTGTTTTCATATTTATCTGGGCAAATGATACGGGAGCTTATTGCGTTGGTTCAATAATAGGAAAGCATAGGCTTTTCGAACGAATTTCTCCAAAAAAATCATGGGAGGGCTCTATCGGAGGAGGAATATTAGTTTTAACAGTTTCACTCATTCTTGCCCACTATTTTACATTCATATCTCCTATTGAATGGATAGGCTTGGCTTTAACGGTAGTTATCTTCGGGACTTGGGGCGATTTAGTAGAATCTTTATTTAAGCGCCAACTTGGAATTAAAGATTCCGGTCACATTCTGCCAGGACATGGGGGCATGCTAGATCGTTTTGACAGTGCTATTTTAGCAATTCCTGCTGCTGTTGTTTATCTATATTCATTGAATGCCTTTTAACCGATAATTATGAGTACGAAAGAAAAGACGGTTTTTGTTTGCTCGGAATGTGGATATGATTCTCCAAAATGGGTAGGAAAATGTCCCTCGTGTGGTTCATGGAACACCATGAAAGAACAAATAATTAGATCAGAGTCATTAAGAGCATTCAACCATATCGCCGGAGAAAGTACAAAAAAGAAAAACGAGCCTCAAGTTTTATCTGAAATAGAATCTCAAAATGATCCACGCATTAATTTACATGATGAAGAACTTAATCGAGTACTTGGAGGTGGTCTTGTTCCGGGATCTCTCGTTTTATTGGGTGGAGAACCAGGAATCGGAAAATCTACTTTAGTTTTGCAAACGGTACTTCATATCCCTGAAATAAAAGTATTGTATATAAGTGGAGAGGAAAGTGCGAGACAATTAAAGCTCCGTGCTGACAGAATTCCCCATAATTCAAAAGATCTACTCATTCTATGTGAAACATCGCTGGAACAAATATATACACATATTAAAAATATACAACCCAATCTGGTTATTATTGATTCCATACAAACAATCAGTACGGAGATGATTGATTCTTCACCTGGCAATATAGCTCAAATACGTGAATGTGCAGCATCCCTCTTAAAATTTGCCAAAGAAACTAATATTCCCGTAATTCTAATCGGACATATCAACAAAGAAGGAACCATTGCCGGCCCAAAGATATTGGAACATATTGTTGATACTGTTCTTCAGTTTGAAGGTGATCAGCATTACATGTATCGCATTCTTCGCTCTATCAAAAACCGTTTCGGAAGCACTGCGGAATTGGGTATATATGAAATGCGCCAAAATGGGCTCCGCCAAGTAAATAATCCTTCCGAACTTTTACTTTCCCAAGATCATGAAGGGATGAGTGGAGTGGCAATAGCATCTACAGTTGAAGGTATACGCCCGTTTTTAATTGAAGTACAAGCCCTTGTCAGCAGTGCTGTTTATGGAAATCCGCAACGCTCAGCAACTGGATTCGATTTACGAAGAATGAATATGTTATTGGCTGTTCTTGAAAAACGCGTAGGTTTCAAATTGGCACAAAAAGATGTCTTTCTCAATATAGCGGGAGGACTAAAAGTCAACGATCCAGGCATTGATCTGGCTGTAATCAGTGCTATTCTTTCTTCTAATATGGATGCAGAAATAAATCGTTCTATTTGTGTAACGGGTGAAATAGGATTAAGTGGAGAAATTCGTCCTGTCAACAGAATAGAACAACGAATAAGTGAAGCTGAAAAGTTGGGTTTTAAAAGTATTATTTTACCCAAATACAATCTACAAAGCCTTGATTCTAAAAAAATAAAAATAGAATTGATTCCAGTAAGAAAAGTAGAAGAAGCTTTTCGTATCCTCTTTGGATAAAAGTATTTCTTCAAAAATAACTAAACGCTTTTCAACTTTTAGTTTTAAGTCTCAATGCCTGTAAAATGTTTCAACAGAAAACCAATCAAAAAACTAACTCCTGAAACAGTAAAACTTAAAAGAGCCATCTCAACAAAACGTTTCTTGAAACTTTCCGTACGAGCTACAGAATAATAAAAATTAAATGCTGCAATGATAATAATTGCCATCAAGAACATTACCAGCAAAGCAATAATTACATTATCAAATACTATATAGGGAAAAATAAGAGCCACTACGGTAATTAAATAGGCTATACTGGTATAAACCGATGCTTTTATCGGGCTTTTACGTCCGGTATTTTCCGACTTTGTAGAAAGATACTCCGACGACCCCATGGAAAGAGCAGCTGCAATTCCTGTAATACCTCCGGTTAAAGCTATTAAGGGAGCATTGTTCAAAGCCAATGTAAATCCGGCCAGAACTCCGGTAAATTCAACCAAAGCATCATTCAACCCTAGAACCACGGACCCCATATATTCTAGACGCTCCTCATTAATCATCTTTATCAAGCGATTTTCATGAACGCTTTCGTCATGACCTATCTGTAATAACTCTGGATAATCTGAAAACTGAGAATAAAAATTCAGACCGATTTCTTCATTAAGTTCCATTTTCTTAACTGCAAATGTAATTCCCAAAATTCTAGCTGTCCAATAATACATCCAAACTTTCCACATATACGGATTTACAATTTTTTCTGTATATTTTTGAAGGACGGCTGCATGAGTTGCTTCTTCCCTCGAAAGAGCTATAAAAACCTTTCTATTTTCAGGATCTTTTTCCACCCGCGATAAGCGTTCATAAACCAAACTTTCTGTTACTTCATTGCGCTGCGATGCCAATAATAAATCAATATCTTTTTTTTCCATTCTTTCCCGATTTATTCAAATACATATTAGTCTTTCTGTTCTTGATTTATCTCTTTATTCCTACCTATGAAATATTCAATTTGCGTAGTAATCTGCTGCATACCTTTTATAGATGGATGTCCATTTATTTTATCCAATCCGGAGAGTTCGATACAATTGATATGATAATAACTGCATATATTCTTAATCGATTCTGTTATTTCTTTACTCAATCCATCATTAAGCAAAAAATAGATTTTGACATTAGGATAATAATCAATCATTCCCGATAATAGACAAGCCATAGCAGGACAAAAACTGTAAAGATCATTCTTCGTCCAATCTCCATATTTATACTGTCCTATTGGTGAATGAGCCCAAGAATCATTCGTACCACCAAAAATAAAAATAATATCCGGACACCCCAAAGCTTTCATACGTGTAATAAAAGAACGATCCGTATAATCAACACTATCATATCCCGTATTACAAATAGTTGCTCCGGAATAAGAATTATTTATACATAATTTGTAATTATTTCTCTGAATGAACTGGTACCACCAAGTCTGATGAACAGAAGTAACATCCGTATTATCATGTTTCCCGTTATAATACCAAATCAAATTATTCTCAGGTAAAAAGCCTTCAAAAGTAGAATAAGAATCACCTAAAATCGAAACAGATGCCAATGCCTGTGCAAAACTGGCTCCCAAACCTAATATTAAAAATAAAATAAAAGACAGAATCTTTTTCATGGTTAAGTATTTATAATTGAATATTCAAAAATACAGTTTATAATGAATATTACAAAATTTTTTAAAAGCTCTTTTATTATAATAGCAAGCGACCTTTAAAAGGAAATTAATCTCAAAATAGAATGTTTTTCTATTTTATAACTTCTTTCAGCCGATTTTATAGTACTTTTGCAATGATAAAAAATCAACCGCCATGATTCACGAATACAATATCCGGACTTTGCCCGAGCAGGCAGCTAGTGAACAAGATCTCAAGAAATTCATAAGTCGCGAAAAAGGTCTAGATATACGCACGATCAATGCAATAAGAGTACTTAAAAGGAGTATAGACGCAAGACAAAAAACGATCTTAGTAAATTTAAATATCCGGATATACGTTAACGAAAAGCCTCAAGACGATATGTACGTTCATACAGAATATCATTCTGTAGAAGGGAAAACTCAAGTAGTAGTGGTCGGAGCCGGTCCTGGCGGATTGTTTGCCGCTCTGCGTCTCATCGAATTAGGACTATGTCCTATCATTGTTGAAAGAGGGAAAAATGTACATGAACGAAAAAAGGATATTGCACTTATCAGCCGCAATCACAAAATAAATCCAGAATCCAATTATTGTTTTGGAGAAGGAGGTGCAGGTGCCTATTCAGATGGAAAGCTTTATACACGGAGTAAAAAACGAGGAAATGGTGATAAAATTCTAAATGTTTTCTGTCAGCATGGTGCCAGTATCAGCATCCTTGCAGATGCTCATCCACACATCGGTACCGATAAATTGCCTGAAGTCATTGAAAACATGAGAAAGACTATTATCCATTGTGGAGGAGAAGTCTATTTTGAAACTCGGATGACAAACTTAATCGTTGAAAAGGGAAAAGTCATCGGAATTGAAACAGATAAAGGAAACAATATTTACGGGCCTGTAATTTTGGCAACGGGACATTCGGCACGTGATGTTTACAGATTATTATCGAACAATAAAATAAATATTGAAGCCAAAGGGCTGGCCATAGGTATTCGACTGGAACACCCGTCACAACTCATTGATCAGATACAATATCATAATAAATATGGGAAAGGTAAGTATTTACCTACTGCAGAATATAGTTTTGTACAACAAGTGGAAGGCCGAGGTATTTACAGTTTCTGCATGTGTCCTGGAGGCTTTGTTGTCCCTGCAGCTAGCGGACCACAACAAATAGTAGTCAACGGCATGTCGCCGTCTAATCGTGCTTCACAGTGGAGTAATAGCGGAATGGTTGTCGAAATACATCCAGAAGACTTATCTCTGATAAATGATTTGGAAATTTTCCATAAGAAAGATATTGATTTAAAGAATCCTTTAGCAATGATGACTTTTCAGGAATCTTTAGAAAAACAATGCTGGATAGCAGGTAATATGCGTCAAACTGCTCCAGCTCAAAGGATGGACGATTTTGTGAACGAACGGCTCAGTTATGATCTTCCCAAAAGTTCCTATAGTCCGGGATTGATATCATCACCTCTTCACAGTTGGCTACCACAATTTATCAGTAAACGTCTGAAAGAAGGTTTCCTGAAATTTGGTAAAACAAGTCGTGGCTTTCTGACCAATGAAGCGGTTTTAATCGGAGTTGAAACAAGAACATCATCTCCTGTTCGAATTATTCGGGACCATAATACGTTACAACACATTACCGTACAAGGACTTTTCCCTTGTGGAGAAGGAGCCGGTTATGCGGGTGGAATTGTTTCAGCGGGAGTAGACGGCGAACGTTGTGCCGAAGCTGTTGCCCATTATTTAGGAATAAGTTAACTTATGAAAATGCAAACAATTACACCTAAAATAGGAATTATAGAAAACAATACTTTAACAGCCTTGGGACTACAGGTTCTACTCCAAAAAATCATTCCGATGGCTGTCATTAAAGTATTCCATACCTTCCAGGAATTTAAAAAAGATAAAACCGATGATTATTTCCATTATTTTATCTCATCACAAATCTATATTGAAAATACGTCTTTCTTCCTACCAAGAATCCACAAGACAATGATTCTAACAAATGGAAACGGAAATACTCTTTCACAAATGGAGGGTATTCATATTTTGAATATCAATCAAGAAGAAGAATCTCTGATTAAGGATATTCTAAGAATGCAACAACATGGACATCGTTCACATGGAATTCAACCTATTCCTACCGATAAAATGAAAACATCCATTCTTTCATCGCGTGAAATAGAAGTTTTGGTTCTTATCGTAAAAGGATTTATCAATAAAGAAATTGCAGATCACCTGAATATAAGTTTGACTACTGTTATTTCTCACAGAAAAAACATCACAGAAAAATTAGGCATTAAATCGGTATCGGGATTAACTATCTATGCTGTTATGAACGGATTTATTGATGCCGACTGCATTTAAAATCCTCATAAATGAGGATTGCATATTCCTTTAAATAATAGTTCCTTTGCAAACGAATAATAACGAATGTAAAGAAACATGAGAAAAAAAACATTTTTAGTCTTTTCATTATTTGCTTTAATTGTCTTACCAAGCTCGGCAAAAATAGAAGAGACACCTAACTTACGTGATACGACAAAAGTTATAGATATAGAAGAAGTCGTTGTCATCGGATCTCCAAAAATCAATACAAAATTACGTCAACAGCCAACGTCTGTTTCCATCTTTTCGCAAAACAATATGCAGGCAGAGCATATTACTTCTTTAAAAAATCTCACGTCCCTTACGCCTAATTTTTTCATGCCGGACTATGGTTCACATCTTACATCAGCAATCTACGTCCGCGGAATTGGGTCAAGAATCAACACCCCTGCAATAGGACTCTATGTAGACAATATACCTTATCTAGATAAATCTGCTTTCGATTTTAACTTCTATGATATTGAACGTATCGATGTACTCCGCGGACCTCAAGGAACTTTATACGGGCGTAATACGATGGGAGGCCTTATTCAGGTTTATACAAAAAATCCTTTCCGTTATCAAGGAACAGATTTAACTATGAGTGCCGCTTCAGGAAACAACAATTATAGAATAGCACTCTCCCACTATCATAAAGTCAACCAACAGTTTGCTTTTTCGGTTGGTGGATTCTATGAAGGAGCAAGAGGATTTTTCAAGAATAGTACTCTTAATAAATGGGCAGACCCATCACAAAGTGGAGGAGGACGAATTCGCGCCATCTACATGCCTCATAGTAACTTAAAATTTGATTTCAGTACAAGTTATGAATACAACGATGAAGGCGGATATACCTATGGAAAAGTTGACACAGAAACAGGCAAAGTAGGTGATATTCTCTCCAATGAAAAAAACAAATATCGTAGGGGATTATTCAATGCAGGTCTAAATATTGAATATCAAGCTAACAATTTTATATTTAATTCTGTTTCAGGATACCAAAATTTAAGAGATCGCATGTTTATGGATCAGGATTTTTCTGCTTCCGATACATATACATTGCAACAAAAGCAGAAGCTGGATTCCTGGACTCAAGAATTTACATTCAAAAGCAAACCGGGAAAAAACTGGCAATGGGTAACAGGAACCACTGCATATTACCAGCATCTAAATACAAATTCTAATGTCGGCTTCGGCAATACTTTTATAAGTATGTTGCAAAATACAATGGATGCAGCAATGGCACATTCACCTGTAAAAGTTACGCTTACTGACAATTCATTCAATTCTCCGGGACTATTTAAAACTCCACTTTTCGGCGCAGCTATCTATCATCAAAGTACATTCAATAAATTTTTGGGATTGAAAAAAATTGCAGCAACTATTGGTTTACGCGCCAATTATGAATGGATGAACATAAATTATGATACACAAGCTGCCATGAACTATTCCATGACTATGATGGGACAAACAAGTTCTGGAACTTATGCAGCCCGTTATTTCGGTAAGGAAGATCATGATTATATCCAAATTCTTCCAAAATTTGCCGTCACATATCAATTTAATAAAGCTAATAATATTTTTGCACAGGTAAGTCGCGGTATGCGAAGCGGAGGATACAATATCCAAATGGTTTCCGAATATCTTTCAAGTTCCTTGCAGAAAAATGCAGGTGACATGGAGAATGATGCGGACGTTAACAAAGCCTTGGAATATAAACCGGAATATTCTTGGAACTATGAAGTCGGTTCACATCTTACGTTATTGGATAGCAAACTATGGGCCGACCTCTCTGCTTTTTATATTGAAACTCGTGACCAACAGGTTTCCCGTTTTGTTGAAAGCGGATTAGGACGTTATACAGCCAATGCCGGGAAAAGTCATAGTTATGGAGTAGAGGCTAGTCTGCTTGCACAAATAACCCGTAGTTTAAGTACAAATGCTTCTTATGGCTACACAAAAGCCACTTTCAAGGATTATGAAAGTTGCACTACCCAAACTACAATTGACTATACAGGTAACTACGTTCCTTTTGTACCGCGTAATACTATATCCGTAGGCGCAAACTATGTGTTTTTCCTGAAAAACAAAACCCTTCAAAGTATTACGTTAAATGCCGATTACCGTGGTACAGGAAAAACTTTCTGGACAGAAGCAAACAATGCTTCTCAATGTTACTACGGAACATATAACGGCCGAATTTCAGCAAAATCCAAATATGCTCAATTAGATTTTTGGATAGAAAATGTTTTCAATAAAAAATATAACACCTTCTATTTTGAAAGTATGGGTAGTAGTTTTGCACAAATTAACAAACCTCGTAGATTTGGAATTGATGTCAGATTGAATTTCTGATTACAACACTATATAAATGATTCATCGAAGCAATATACTGATTTAGCATATTGCTTCGATTTTTATATGAAATATTTCTTTCATTTCCTTATTTTCTTTTTTTATAGTTTTAATTTAAAACTTTATTCATTTATAGCTCCACAGTAAGGACATTCGCCTTTTCCATCAATTCTTTTACCACAATTGCCGCATACATAATAGCTCCGACGCACTTTCTTCAACCGGTAAATTGAAAAAAACAAAAACAAAATAAAACAAGGATATCCCACATATCTTAAAGTAGAAAGAGTAAAAAATAAATAACAAAGAATGCATATAACGCCTAAACCCGACAAATAAGTAACCGCCGTCATGAAATTTTCTTGACGGAACACCTCATCGACCGTAGCTATTGCTACGATAAGTATTAACCATAGAATCGTTAAAAAAGCCGATAATATAAAAGGTACAGAAAAAGGATTAAGAGTAGGATGGAAATAATATTCCTGCCATGTATCAGGAACATATAATTGTATACTCCCATAAAGAACCGCCGCACAAGCCATCAATAGGCACAAGAACATAGGATACCAACTCTCTATGTCATTATAAAATAATATTTTAATTTTTTGATGACGCGTGACCCGATAAAGATAAAACAATACGGCAACAATTATGATTGTCAAGAACCAATAAATATGAGTACCACTGAATAGATGAATAAATTGAGAAATAGGATCGGTAGGCATTACACCTCTTAATAAATCCCTTTCATGAATCCATCCCATAGTATCCTGATCCTTCGCAACTTTTATCCATACGGAATCTACACTATCCTTTGAAAGAATTTGAATATCAGCCACTACAATGTGATCTCCGTTCATCATATATAAAGAATCCTTAAGTCCTTCCTCCGGCAGCTGTTTACACAACGTAAGAGAATCAGCATTCACTTTGAAATTATAATTTAAAGTATAATGATGAGTTTTTTCAAACTGTAAGGAATCACGGGTTTTTTTACTCATATCCCATTTAGACATATCATAATCCCGATAATGACAGGATGAAAAGAAAAAAGAAAAGGAAAAAAAAATCATTACTGAAAATAGAAAAAATCTTATTTCCGAACATTTATTCCACATATACTTTCATTTGACAATTCTTACAATCGAATTCCAGACGGAAACGTTTGCCATCTTTTGAAACCAGATAATAAGGTTCCTTGCCAGGCAAATGACTCTTTTGATGAATAGGACATCCATTCAGTTCATAACGTAAACAATACTTACAAAACATAACCGGAACATTTTGTACAGTTTCTTTTTCGAAAGCCCATTCTACTTCTTTTACTCCATGTTCCTGATAATACTGTCTAGCTTTATCATTCATTACATTATCTTGATAAGACAACTTTTCCGAAATAAAAAACGGCACGGACATCAATTTATGCCTATAAGATCTGCGATAATTAATTTTACGAACCTGTAATAATTTTTCTACAATAATTCTACGCCAATCTGATATTACAGAAGATGGAATAAACCAATTTCTATCAAAGTCTATTTGAATAGAAACCGCTTTAAACGGAGTATTTCCCAATTTTTCCAATTGTCTACACAAATTATCCTTTTGTGAAGTACGAGCTAGCTCCTTTTCATAGGGGCAAGAAAGAGAAACAGAAACACTGTCTTCATCTTTTAAAGACAGTATGAAACCTTGAGCATATTCCGATATCTCAACACAAACAGCTAATTTACGCTCAGCAGTTTTTTTTGACATCAACATTTCAAACTCCTGATCAAAATTTCTGTATATTAAAGTTCGCGGAGATATATCCGGCATTTTCTGGGGAAATAAACGGTTGTTCTCAACTTTATTTACTCTAAATCCATTCAGATTGCCTAGTTTGTCGAAAAAGCAAAGCCCGTCTCCATTGTTAAAAGATTTCAAACCGGCAACAGTGAAACTTTTTTCTTGTATTTCTTTTACCACTCCCATTTCTTCTCCAATAGATTTTGGTGAATTCATAGAAGACATCTTTCTATCTCTTCCTTGCAGAAAATAATGTGTAAATCCTCTATTAAAACTTTTATCCAGTTGTGGATTGAAATAAAATTGCACAGTTCCAGAAGATGATCTCATGAACTCTTTTCTCCTTTTAAAAATAGAATCCAAACGTTGTCTGTAATATGCTGTAACATTTTTCACATAATCGACATCTTTCAATCGTCCTTCAATCTTAAAGGAAGAAACTCCCGAATTTAATAGCTGTTCCAACATATCACTTTGATTCATATCCTTTAAAGAAAGAAAATGCTTATTGTTTATCATTACATTTCTTTCCGCATCCTCAAGATCAAAAGCCATACGGCAAAATTGAGCACACTCACCGCGATTAGCGCTACGATTGAAACAAGCCTGTGAAACATAACACCGACCGCTATAACTCACACATAAGGCACCATGAACAAATGCTTCGAGAGAAATAGAACATTTGCTATGAATATTACTTATCTCATCTAATGAAAGTTCTCTAGCCAATACAACTTGCTCAAAACCATTTTTTTCCAGAAATCCGATCTTTTCAATCGTTCGATTATCCATTTGCGTACTAGCATGAAGAGCAATTGGAGGTAAATCCATTTTTAGAATTCCCATGTCCTGTATGATAAGAGCATCAACTCCTCTATTGTACAAATCAAGGATCAAATTCTCCGTATCAGTAAGTTCATCATCTTTTAGAATCGTATTAAGGGCTATATAAACTTTCGCTCCATAAACGTGCGCATAATCGGTTAATGTAGTTATATCTTCCAAAGAATTACTTGCAGAAGATCTTGCACCATAACGGGAAGCACCCATATAAACGGCATCAGCCCCATGGTTAATAGCCTCTATACCACACTCAAGATTTTTTGCAGGTGATAATAACTCGATTTTGCGAACGCCTTTCATTGTATATCATTGATATTATACGGGGTTTCTTGATATACATAATAATTTAGCCAATTGGAAAAAAACAAATTGGCATGTCCTCTCCACCGCACAAAAGGTTTCTGAGACGGATCATCATCTACATAATAATTTTCCGGTACTTCAATAGGTAAATTTTTCCCCAGATCACGCTTATATTCTGTATCAAGAGTCAGCGGAGAATATTCGGAATGACCGGTCACATAGATTTCGCGTCCATTCCTTGACATAATCATATATAATCCGGCCTCAGGCGATTCAGACAATATTCTCAAATCCTTTACTTTCAAAATATCCTCCTTATGTATTTCCGTATGCCGACTATGAGGCACATAAAACATATCATCAAAACCACGGAAAATAGGCAATTGGGGCTCATTTATATAATGTTTGAATACGCCAAACAATTTTTTAGAAAGATCATATTTAGGTACCCCATAATAGTAATATAATCCAGCAAAGGCTGCCCAGCAGATATATAAAGTAGAATAAACATGTGTACGAGCCCATTCAAAAATTTCAGAGATTTCCCCCCAATAGCTAACCTGTTCATAATCCATTTGCTCAACGGGAGCTCCTGTTATAATCATCCCGTCAAACTTCTCATTTTTCATTTTCTCAAAATCTTCATAAAAAGCTTTCATATGTTCTATAGGAGTATTTTTGGACGTATGGCTTTTTAATTTCATAAAATAGATTTCAAGTTGAAGAGGAGTATTGGACAACAAACGTATTAAATCCGTTTCCGTTGTAATTTTTAACGGCATCAAATTCAATATAACAATTTTCAACGGACGAATATCCTGTTTATCGGCACGGGAAGTGTCAATAACAAAAATATTTTCTTTTTTCAACAGCTCTATAGCCGGTAATTTATCAGGTAATTTTAATGGCATTTCTTTTTTTCTTTCATTTTAGAAATGCAAAGTTAATCATTTCATCTCAAAATGTACTAAACATATAGAAATATTATCCTTTCCACCTGCTTCGTAAGCCCTCTCTACGAACTCATTAACCAATTTGTTTTCATTTAATAGACATTCCAGTTCATCATCTGGCAGCATATTACTCAATCCATCTGAACATAACAAAAATGTATCACCGTTAAACACGTATGCAGAGATATCCTCCATATCAAAAAAAGCAGATGCTCCAGCTCCGATAGAATTACAAATAACATTAGAATATTCTTTTATCCCGGTTATTTCAGCTAATGAATGATCTGTTGACAATTGCACAAGAAATCCTCTTCGAAAACGATAAATTCTACTATCCCCACAATTCAACCAAAAAATTTTAGCCTCATATATAACCAAACAAATCATCGTAGTTCCCATTCCTTTGAAAACTTCATTCTCATCACCTCTGGCTATCAACTTGTCATTTTCCTTTTCTATCCAACTCTGAAAAGAAGTTTTTAAGTCGCCAAAAGAAAGTCCGTCCGGCAAACCTTTAAAAAAAGAAGCAATATCAAAACTAACGATTTCACTGGCAACTTCCCCAGACTGATTTCCCCCAATACCATCGGCTACAGAAATAATATAACGATCATTATCATTCAAAAGCACTTTTGTCACCAAAGAAGAATCACGTATCATCTTTGTTGACACAAGTATCATGTCCTCATTTTTCTCGCGAACAAGTCCTCTACTGCTTTGAGCTTCTATGTTGACTGTAATCATATACGCTTTAGCAACTGAATCGTAAATTCCATATTGGCCAATGAAAGAAGACTCCCTGAATGAAGTACTTCCGGCTTATCCGGAATTATTCTAAGTCCATCTATAAACGTTCCATTAGAAGAATTCAAATCTGTAATCGTCCATCCAATACCAGACATATAGCATAGTTTAGCATGTGTCCCGGATATATAAGGATTCCCTTTCAACAGTTCTGAATAAATGCCATTCCTTCTTCCCATAATGGCATCTTGCTTGCCTTCTATATGTATATTATGTTTTGTATTTATCAATAATAAACGGGGAATATCTTCGTTCAAAGGAACAGATATCGTATTTGCTTTTGTTGTCTCCAAAGACGTTTCTTCACGAAGGGTATGAGGAGCCAATGGTTCCATTATTCCACCACAACTGGTACAACGATTTCCCTTGCCTACTTTTCCACAGGAAGAACAATAACGAAGTTCAAAACCACACTGATCACAAAACCAGGATTTATCTTCTATTTCAGCTTTACATTTCGGACATAATATCATAGCGCACCTCCTTCTTATGAGTTATAATATATCTTCAGGTAGTATCTGTTGATAAGTAGCAGCTGTAATACTTTCAGGTGCCATCTTAGATACTCTAACAGACAATTGTTGTACCGTATGATCAAATAGTTTACAGATATCTCTTGCATTTGCAAAATTTCGAGTCTTATTCACATACATTTTCGTAACTTTTTCCATTAAAGCAACTTCAGCCATCGGGGTTAATTCATATTGTTTCTTTATTGCCAATATTTTGAATATCTCCATAAGTTCTATTTCATCATAATCATCAATATGCAAATTATGTGTAAAACGGCTCTCTAGCCCACGATTAGCATGAAGGAAACGGTCCATTTCATCCTTATACCCGGCAACTACTACTATAAATTTTCCCTTATCATCTTCCATTCTTTTCATTAAAGCTTCTACTGCCTCTTTCCCATATTTATCTGTAGATGGGTTCTCAGAGTCTATCAGAGTATAAGCCTCATCAATAAAAAGTATGCCTCCTATAGCTCTATCACATAATTTGTTTACAATCTTCGGTGTTTCACCCATATACTGACCGACCATCTGACTTCTATCTACTTCTATAATTCTATTAGTCGGTAACAATCCCACGGCAAAAAACACTTCACCCAACTTGCGGACAATAGATGTTTTTCCTGTTCCCGGACTTCCCGTCAAAACTATATTGATAGCTATATTCTCTGCTTTACCTATGCCCATCTTCAAACGTTGCTGCATGAAAACGACCTGAACAGCCAAACGACGGATAGATTCCTTAACACTTTTCATTCCTACAAAATCATCCAATTCGGACATAATCTCATCTAACGTCTTTGGTTTTGCCCTTTCTTCGGTTTGTATGTCTTCCGGTAAAAGCTCAAACATCATCTCATTAGTAAAATTAGGCTTATTAATCATTAACATCAAACGATGACTTTGACGTTCAACTGCACTATCAAAAAATTTACGAACTTCTCTAGCATTTCCAAAATTTTTATCACGTGAAGCATACATCAATTCAAACGAATGTTTAACCATATTTTTCGTTTGATCGGAAAGATGAAATTTCTTTTCTCCTGCCAAATGATAAAAGATCTCGGATAATTCTTCGGGTAGATAATCTTCAAAGTGAATACTTTGAGTAAATCTGGACTTCAATCCTGGATTAGAATCAATAAAATCGTGCATCTCATTCGTATAACCGGCCACTATACAAATAAATTTACCTCGATCATCTTCTAATCGCTTTAATAACGTATCCAAAGCCTCCTTTCCAAAAAAGTCATTATCTCCTGTTCGCAAAGCATATGCTTCATCAATAAACAAAACGCCACCTATGGCAGTATCTATCAGTTGATTTGTTTTTATAGATGTTTGACCGGCAAAACCGGCAACAAGCTTACTTCTGTCAGCTTCAATTAATTGACCTTTTGAAAGAATTCCTAATGATTTGAACACCTCCGCCATAATTCTGGCAACCGTAGTTTTTCCAGTTCCTGGATTCCCGGTAAAAACATAATGTTTACCTACAAAAGCAGTTGTGTCCCCACGTTGAACTTGCATATTCAGAAAAGCTGCAAGATTCATAATTTCTTCCTTCACATTTTTAAGACCAACCAAACCGTCCAAAGCTTTCAAACAAGCAGTATAATCAACCATTTTCGGACGATTATAAGGGATATCCTCCCCTTCAATTGTCATCAGGACTTCATCCGTTTGCTCTTCAAGTGAAAGTTTACTGATTCGCTCAGCCTGACGGCTACACATCATTTCAAATAAAGAACGCATCTCACGTGCATTTGCAAAATTTTTATCCCGCGACTCATATATCTGTTTAATAGCTAGTTTTGCAAACTCTTGAGCGTCTTCAGTCAAAACATATTTTTTCTTTTGAACAAAGACCATTAATATCTGATATAACTCATCAGCAGAATAATCATCTATATTCAAAAACCGATTGAAACGACTACGTATTCCAGGATTTATGCGAAGAAGATTCTCCATCTCGGTACGATAACCAGCTGCAATTACAACAAACTTACCTCGATCATCTTCCATCCTTTTCATCAACATTTCCAAAGCTTGGGCTCCTTGTTCATCCTTTGTCCCGGCTTCATTGACCGGAGCCAATGTATATGCTTCATCTATAAAGAGAATCCCTCCCATAGCCTTATCACAAAGGCTATCTACGAGTTTTGGCGTTTCACCGACATATTGACTCACCATCTGACTTCTATCTACTTCAACAACATGTCCGCTCTCCAAAAATCCTATAGCTTCAAATATTTCTCCTAGCTTGCGAGCTATTGATGTTTTCCCTGTCCCTGGATTCCCGGTTAAAATAATATGCAATGATATTTTTTCAGTTCCACCTAAACCTCGTGCTGCTCTCTCTACATTATTTTGAACTTCCAATGCAATTTCACGAACGGCTTTTTTTACATCTTGCATTCCTATAAAATCATCTAATTCGGAAAGTATTTCCGACAAATTCTTCTCAGGAGGAATATATCCCTGTATATCTTCTTCTTGAATTTCACCATTTACATTCGGCATCCTTGAGAGATAAGCTGTAAAGATATCCTCGGCTTTCTGTTTTGCCAGATGACCATTTCCGAAAGATTCGTCCCGACTTTTAATTTTATATTTCATCTGACTTTGCAATTTCTTTACAGCGTCAGGAGATATTCGATCTATTCCATATTTTATTTGTAATGTTTTCAAACAAATTGATACAAGATCGCCAACTCGATAAGAAGGTAAACGAAACAAATATTTAAACCGGTTACGAACAGCCGGATTATTCTCAAGAAATTGATCGAAACCACCAGGTAAACCTGCCATAACAACTATCGGATCATCATTCCAGTGATCCATCTCTATAAAAAGTTTATCCAAAGGATTCACATTTTTCGAATAACTGTCAGGAAGTAATTTTTGAACGTTATCAAAAAATAAAATACCTCCTTTTACATCTTTGATATTGCTGTCCCATTTCTCTACAAAACGCTCATAATCAACGGCATCAACAATTTTTAAAAGATTCTTCTGAATAATCTTATGCTGATAAAAATAATCTTTCAAAATACCAGCCAGAAAAGTTTTTCCAGTACCCGTATCTCCAATAATAATCGTATTAATACCTAAACGAATATTATTCGTTTCTTTCCGCGAATGCAAATATGAAAATGTCTCTTCTATATTCTTGATTTGTTGTTTAACATCAAGAAGCCCTATTATCTGATCCAAAGGATCGATATTTATCTCTATGGGAGCTCCGCACCATTTACAGTATTTCGCCACAGAACGGTTTTCTCTTTTACATTTCGAACAAATCATTATTTTACGTCATTCCATTTATGAATTACAGCCCGAATATTTACAATCCATTGATCAATATCTGGGACAGGTAAATTAAGCAAATATTTATGATAGCAAATAAACTCTAAAATCAACAATCCCATAAAAAGACACCACATCATATAATGAATTATAAGTTCTCCACTGGAAGCTTTTACAACATTCACTACATCATCTAACAATCCAAAATTACTTCCCTTATATTTAAAAGATTTTGTTTTGAATGTATAATACAAGGGTTCTAGCAATGATGTACTTATATCTTCTTTAAATACATTATTTAATTCATTCAAATTAGATAACGACTTTTTATGGCATTCCCAATAAGCAAAAGTAAAATAACCAATAATAATAAGAACAGCCATAGGCATCATCAGCCAAGAGCTACTTTCTCCCGCCCATTTCATAAGCCATATCGGGACCAAAGACGATAAGATTCCTACTAAACCTGCCAAACAAATAATAGATGTTCCAAAACCTGCAAAATAGGCCCATACGCCACAAAGTACCATAGTTCCTATTCCTACAGGCACTCCTACTGCATAAGTAATATTCTCAAGTAATAGTGTAGAATTACTGAAACGAAACAACAATAATAATACAATTAAAACCCCGGTAAGAAGAATAAGCATCTTTTTCCAAAATATTTCTTTTTCATGCGCTTCTCTAAAATAATCTTTTGTTTCCTCCATCTTTTTTGTAGACTGTTCCTTTGCCAATAAAAAACGCCTATAATAATTATCAGAAGGATCATATTGACCTATTTTCATCAAATAGTCTTCCAAAGCATGTTCATAACTGTATTGTTTTGAAAAATCTGTGTACGGATTTTCATGAAAAAAGATAGATATCCACTGTTTCAGACTCCCATTTTTGAGTTCATTCCTAATAATACGAGGCTCTAGCAAATCCAAATCTTCGATACAATGTATTATCTTATCATTAATAATATAACCGGGTATCTTTCCAATCATTGCACAAAATTTATAAGCAGCCGTACGTAAATCATAAGCACTATACAATTCCTTATTATTCCCTTTTGGATTTAAATCAAAACAGGATAAATGATCATGAAGAAAATCATTCCATCCATGTAACTTTGCATATAGAAAAAGCTTTCCATCAGATTCTATATAATCAGCCATCATTTTAGTAAAATCAACATCCGATTTATCTTGTAATTTTTGAAGATCTTTTGACAAAAGTATTGCTATTTTTTCTGATGTATCAGCGTCTTTCAAATCGTAGCCACAATTTCTGTTCAAATGATACAGTACATTATATGCCAAAGTTTTATTGTAAGTTTTTTTTTCAGTAATTAAACGAATTTCCTCACACAAAGCCTTTTCACATTTTCCAAACATCCATGATAAGAGTCTTCCATCCACCAACGATCTCCATTCATCTTCCGAACACTTCTTAGTCGCAAAAGAATTAACTATAAAATTAATATTTGTAGAAGGCTTATTACCTAAAAAAGGTACATCATTATCCATTTCATAAAGTAACTTCCATAAAGCTATATTCGAAGGATCTGTTTTGAAATAAGAACGTAATCTATCAATGTCCAATTCAGTAACACTCTGAAGATAAATGAACAATTCATTATTCGGATTTTTCAAAAGTAATTCATACTCCTCCATATTGGACATGATCGCCAATGTTATTTCATGTATGCTATAACAAGTCTTTCCCTTTAAATCATAATAAGGAAAATTGGAGTCAAGTACATATAGTGCTGCTAGAAAACCTGTATTCTGGTCAAGCGGATAAAGTTTTTCCACGATATCTTCTATTTCAAGAGATAATCTACTATTTCCACACTCTTCCAGCCATTTGCTGATTCGCCCACTATAGAGATATTTTATACCTAAAGCCTTACGATCATATAAAAGCGGAACCAGTTCCTTTGCATCCTGTGCTATCACATTCTTATCAGGATCCACAATAAATGATTTGTAACGTAAATAAACAGACGATTCATCTATCTCAACATCTTCTCCTTTATACCAACGTTCTACTTCATCATATCCCCAACGTTTTAAAGGATTAACAATTGTCAAACCTCGAACAAGTTTATTTGCAAAATCCGGTAAATTGTCAACCATAGGCAGTTTCCCTTCATTCTTCATTCTCATTATAATTCGTTCATCTTTTGGAAAAGGATTATTACCGAGCCATACAAAAAGAAGCGTAACGCCTAAAGAATAAAAATCAATTTGTGGAGTTATTTCCACCTCTCCATCCAAAACATCTTCATACATTTCAGGTGCTGCATATAGAGGAGTCCTTGCTTGCGTTGTCTTATGAAGTATTTCTTCATCATCGCAAAATGATGAAATACCGAAATCCCCCAAAACCAATTGAGTCTGTTCTTTATCCCGAAAAAAGAAATTTCCCGGTTTTATATCTTTATGAATAATATTATTGTTATGACAAAAAGCCAATGCAGCAGCAGCAATCAACGCAATTTTCTTGAATTGTTTTTCATTTTTGTTCAAGACATATTCATTCAGTGTGCCTCCTTCCAAATATTCCATCAATTCATATGAACGATGAGTACCGTTAATGAACATCTTACCGTAAGCATAAAGTCTGACAATAAATTCAAATTGCATATTCCAAAGAACACGCAAAAGATTTTCTTTCGGTTTAAAATTGGGATAATATAATTTTAATACATATTTTTTCTCCTCTTTCTCAACCAGATATACTTGAGCTTCTCCTGAGTTATTAGATAAGACTCCTACCGAACGATATTCCTCTCCTTCTAAAGAAAATATATCTACAGACAAAGCCGGAATCTTATTTTTTTTTAACTTAGACGTATGTGTAACTTTCGTTCTATCATCACGGCCTACATTCGTTGTGACAAAAGTTCTCTGAGTCGTATTAGAAACCACTATAGCCTCATCGGGCATGGTTGTGGACGTTACTGTCTTTTGTATTTTTATATCATCCATAACCAATTATTTTATTCTTCGTCAACTATCTTATGCTCCGATCTACCATCAAGAATCACCCATTTTCCTCCTAATTGAGGACAAGCACAGCTATAAGGTCCGGAATGAATGGCATGTTTATAGTTACACTTCCAGCCCAATGAAGATCCTAAAGGTCTACGAGCCATAGCATAATTGCGAGCCATAGCAGGATTATCAATACTATTCATTTCCAAAGAATCCAACATTCTTTGGAACAAATCTCTTTTCATTTGAATAAGTTCTCCTAATAATTTACTATCCAATCCGGCTCCATTTATCGAATTATTTTTAGGTAAATCAAACTCTACATTCAATAAACGCAGAACACGTTCTCTCAATTCGGCATTCTTTTTTTCTTTTTCCTTTTGAAGAAGAGAATCAACAGGTTCTACGTGTAAAAGGTTTTCTAATTCCTTAGCAGCTTCGGATATCTTTTTATAAAGTGGTTGTTGCTTAAATTGATCCAATTGTTTACGCGCTAGTTCATTAAGAGCTGTTCCACAACGAGGACAAAAACTAAACACACTTAATGAATGGCAAACAGGGCAAACAATTCCACGTCGTGGAGATCCACATTCTGGACAAAAAGCATCATTTTCCCCCATCTTTGCGCCACAAAAAGAACAGATATCATTTGCCAAATAATTTTTACAATGTTCGCAAAGGTCCGCTTCTTCAGGAACCGATGAGCCACAATATGGACATGTCCTGTAACTTAGGGATGCTCCGCATTTTTCACAATACAAAGCACTTGATTCATTTATAAAACCACATTTTAAACATCGGTTGATAGAAGTGGAATGTTCTCTTACGGCCTGTTTTTCATCAGGCTTGTTTTTTTCCAATGCTTTCTGTCGGCCTTTATACTGCTGTTCCATACCTTCGCAAACTTATATACTGCGTTACAAAGGTAACATTAAAATTGAAAAAGGATTCTTTTTCTCTTAAAAAATATAAATAAAAAAGCACATTTCCTCTCAAAAGCACATTACTTATAAATATTACAAAACTTTCATCATCTCTTAATATGAAAATAAAAAGCGTCAATTGTCGGTTCACAATTGACGCTTCAAATATCTCAACTTTATTTACTGTATTATTACCATATATTTACACGTTTTTCTTTAGGTACAAACATGGAATCCTGAGGCGCAATATGAAAAGCTTCATACCATGCATCAATATTTGGTAAAGCACCGTCTACCCGCCAACGAGCCAATGAGTGAGGATCACTTTTTGTACGGACACGGATCTCTTCATCACGAATGTTACCTGCCCACACATTAGCAAAAGCCAAGAAAAAACGTTGTTCTGGAGTAAAACCTTCAACATCTTTCAAAGGAGTTTCCTTCATTGCATTTTTAAATGCCTGAAAGGAGACCATCAAACCTCCATGGTCAGCTAAATTTTCACCAAGAGTAAGTTCTCCATTTGCTTTCAAGCCCGGTAAGACTTCTATCTTTCCAAAAAAATCAACCATTACTTGAGCGCGTTTCTTAAACATTTCACCATCATGTTCGGTCCACCAGTTTTTCAAATTGCCTTCTTTATCAAACTGACGGCCCTGATCATCAAACCCGTGAGTCATCTCATGTCCGATAACAACACCAATTGCTCCATAATTAAAAGCATCATCCGCATTCATATCAAAAAAAGGATACTGAAGAATACCGGCAGGAAAACAGATTTCATTTGTCGTCGGATTATAATAAGCATTTACTGTCTGAGGGGTCATATACCATTCATCACGGTCAACAGGTTTTCCATATTTTTTAGAGATCATATAATCCCAATTAAAAGAATTGGCACGCTTCACACAATTCCAATAAGAATCTTTTTTTATTTCTAGCTTACTATAATCACGGAATTTATCTGGATAACCCACTTTTACATAAAAAGCATTTAATTTATCAATTGCTATTGCTTTTGTCGTATCACTCATCCATTCCTGTGCCTGTATACGCTCGGCAAGTGCCTTTTGTAGATTTTTCACCAATTTAACCATACGTTCTTTTGCTTCAGCAGGAAAATATTTTTTTACATACATCTCTCCTACAGCCTCGCCCAAAATATTATTTACAGCATCTATAGCTCTTTTCCAACGGGGTTTCATCTCTTTCTTTCCGGAAAGCACCTTGCCATAAAATTCAAAATCTTCCTTTGCAAAATCATCACCTAAATAAGATGCTGAAGCGTTAAGCAAATTCCACTCCAAACATGCTTTTAAATCTGCAAGAGACTCTGTCGTCAAGATAGAAGAGACTTCATGAATCGGGTCTTTTTGCCCTACACTTATATTCTGTAAATTATTCAATCCTAGAATATCAAAATATACGGTCCAATTGATTCCGGCAAAAGTATCTTTCAACTCCTTTACACTCATTTTGTGATAATTAGATTCTGGATCTCTCAGTTCGGTTGAACTCTTTGAATGTTTAGCTATACGAGTCTCTATATTCATCACAGATTGCATTTTCTTCTGAGCAACAACTTGGGAGAATCCAGCCAAACGGAACATTTTGACTATATGTAACTTAAATTTCTCACGAATATTTTTAGTAGCTTCGTCATTGTCCAAATAATATTCCTTCTGTCCCAATGAAAGTCCACCCTGACCAATTTGTACTAAATTATTTTTACTATCCTTGATATCTGCATCAATATATATACTCCAAAAGCTTGGGACCCCCTCTTTATATAATTCAGTTGCTAAAGAAAAGAGCTGCTTTTTATTTTTTACTGCAGAAATGCGTGCCATATCCGACTTTATAGGCTTCATGCCTTCCTTATTCAAGAGGACGCTGTCCATCGCCAAACTATAGAGATCACTTATCTTCTGAGCTACGGTACCATAAGGATTCTTCTTGTTTGACAATTCTGTTACCAAATCTTTTAACTGAACCAGATTATTATCAGCCAGCATATCAAAACTGCCGAAACGTGCATACTCGCCTGTTAACGGATGAGTTTTCATCCAACCACCACAAGCATATTCATAAAAATCGGTACCCGGTTTCACCGAAGTATCCATATTTGCAAAGTTTAAACCTGCATTCATACCATTTTCTCCTTCATTGGAAGCATAGCTCGTTAAAGAAACTGCAGCCATTGCTACAACAGGTAAATAATGTTTTAAAATCATACATTTATATTATTATTCAATTCTTCCAATTCCATTGAAACCATATTCCATTCTTCCATAAGAGTATCCAACTTTTTTTTCAATCGGCAATGTTTCTCATAAAGAGACACATCACCGGCTCCGTCAGGCGTTGACATTTGACTCTCCAATATAGCAACAGCCGATTCCAACTCACTAATAGAATTTTCGTAATCCGAAATTTTCTTCTCTAATTTCCTGAATTGTTTTTGTTGTTCCTTCTTCTGCTCGTATTTCCATTTATTTTCATTCTTTACAGATATTTCAGCCTGCTCAGAATTCTTTTTGTCTATTGATGAAGGCGTTGCAACAAGAAACTCATTCATGGATTCTACTTTTTTATTCTTTAAGAAATCATATATACCTCCTATATGTTCCACAACTTTTTGATTACCAAATTCGAAAACCTTAGTAACCAAACCATCCAAAAATTCACGATCATGACTAACAATGATAGCTGTTCCATCAAATGCCCTGATTGCCTCCTTCAATACATCTTTCGACTGCATGTCAAGATGATTTGTAGGTTCATCAAGAATAAGAAGATTCACAGGTTCCAATAATAGACGAATCATGGCAAGACGAGTTCGTTCTCCGCCACTCAACACCTTCACTTTTTTTTCTACAGCGTCTCCTCCGAACATGAAGGCACCTAATATATTTTTTATCTGAGTTCGAATATCACCTTGTGCAACATTATCAATCGTTTGAAAAACCGTCAGATTTTCATCAAGTAATTGCGCCTGATTCTGTGCAAAATAGCCAATCATAATATTATGGCCGATAGTCAGTTTCCCTTCATATGGAATTTCATCCATTATACATTTCACCAGCGTAGTTTTCCCCTCACCGTTCTTTCCTACAAAAGCAACTTTCTCTCCTCTTTTTATGGTTAGATTCACCTTATCAAATATCAAATTATTACCATAAGTCTTTCGAGTATCTTCACAAATTATCGGATAGTCCCCACTTCTCATGGCCGGCGGAAATTTAAGATGAAGAGAGGAATTATCAACTTCATCAATTACAATAGGAACCATTTTGGAAAGTTGCTTAATTCGACTTTGCACTTGCACGGATTTCGTCGGCTTATAACGAAAACGTTCAATGAAATCCTTAATGTCTTTTATTTCCTTCTGCTGATTTTCGTAAGCTCTGATTTGCTGTTCACGACGTTCTGCACGGAGTTCCACATACTGATCATAAGGCACTTTATAATCATAAATACGACCACAGCTAATCTCTATAGTTCGTAAGGTAACATTATTGATAAAGGCTCTGTCATGACTCACTAAAACTACAGCACCCAAATGATTCTGCAAAAAGCTTTCCAACCAACCGATACTTTCAATATCCAAATGATTGGTAGGCTCATCAAGTAAAAGGACATCAGGCTTTCGAAGCAATACTTTCGCAAGTTCTATGCGCATTCGCCAACCACCACTGAATTCTTTGGTAGGGCGATCAAAATCATCTCGTGAAAAACCCAGTCCCACTAGCGTTCGCTCAACTTCCGCATGAAAATTAAGCCCTCCTATCATTTGAAAACGCTCGTTTAAGTGTGTATATCTTTCTATCAATTGTAAATATTCTTCCGACTCGTAGTCTTTCCGTTCAGCCAACTCTTTACTTATCTTTTCGATATTATTTTTCATCTCAAAGATATGTTCAAAAGCTTGTTCGGCTTCTTCTGCAACAGTTCTTTCATCCGTCAAGATCATCACCTGCGGCAAATAACCGATTGTTATATCCTTTGGCATAGATATTCCGCCTCCCGTCGGTTGCTGCAATCCGGCTAGAATTTTGAGCATAGTCGATTTCCCCGCTCCATTTTTTCCCACTAAGGCTATACGATCTTTTTTGTTAACAACAAAAGAAACATTCTCAAAAAGAGGATGTGCAGCAAACTCTACCTGTAAATTTTCAACTGATATCATACCTATGTCTATAAACTATGCAAAGGTAACCTTTTTTTCTGTTTTTCAGGCGATGAGTTCCTAATATTTGATATAAATCAACTAAATATGCAAATGAGCTTTAAAATATGTTATAAAGCAGGCGTTTTCGCACACAATATTTGCATGATAATAAAATCGCCCTTATATTTGCAATACAATTAGAAAGGGAGTAGTGATACTCGGATTTGATTTGTGTTTTTCATAGTATTAGATTTAAGGTTAACAAAGGTTGGGCTCAGCGGAGCCCTTTTTTTTTGCTATAATCTTTATAATAAAAGAAATAAATTCATGAGACTCAGATTATTCCATCAGAAATCCGTAATAATGAGGTTCGTTCCCATCTATTGTATATTTATCAAGAGTTCGTGCCCCCCAAGAATCACTACCACCTACCCCATGAATATTCAAATCCAAATTCAAGTTAATATAATTTCGTTGAGGCAATTCATATGGATGTTTGGCATTCTCCAAATCGTTTTCAGAATAATTCCAAGCACGAAAACAGAATGGTTGCATGCCTGTTATACTGATAGAAATTCCATTCTTATTTTTTAAATTCAACCAACGAACATCACAACGATTTGCATTATCTTGCGGGAAAACATAATCGGTCATAATGTTTTTTAGGTCATCACTGTAAACGCCTAATAATGATCCTGTTTTCCGATCAAGATAATTTTCATAAGGCCCTCGACCATACCAAGTAATCCGATCCAAATCCCTACAAAGACGCATTCTCATACCAAACTTAGGCATTAGAGAAATATTTTCTCCTTGAGGATTATAATCAGCTTCAACCTGCATTTGCCCTTTACCGTTAATTTTATATACCAACGAATAAGAAGCATTCACGGTCGGCAAAATCATATCGAAAGTCACCACGACCAAGCCATCTTTTTCAAGACATTGTGACTTTTGCATTTGACGCCGCTCCGCCTCTTGCTTCCACACACTTAAACGCTGAACATAACCATTACGAATCTGATTATCATTAGCCGGTTTCCAAAAATAGGGTTCTAAAGGAGCAACGAGCATTTCTCTGTCATTTTTTACCCACCTCTGTAAAGCCCCGTTCTGTCGATTAAAAACGAATGTGAAACCATTACCCGAAATCGTATAAAATGCATCATCTTTCCTTATTTTCAATTTATTTTTATCCTCCGATATTCCGGCATATGAATAGGTTCCCATTATAAATTGCTGACGTGCTACAATAAAACCGGCATCTGCCCATAATTTAGGAGTCTTTAAACGGGCATATACATTCAGACAAACCTCAGCATCACGGAAATCAAAATCGGGTACATGGAGCTCATTACTATTTATAAGTTTGGCTATACCTTTTTCCTTTACCCTTCCGTTAAGCAACCATTCATAAGTATAATCGAAATCATTTAATCGCAAAAAGTTATATTTATTTTTCACTTTAATGATTCCCCTTTCAATATTCACCCATTCAAATTCTATATTCTGATATACTTTTTGTACCTCATAATAATGGGGGTGCGGAATGCGATCGGCACCGATCAAGCCATTAATACAAAAATTCTGATCATTCGGTTCATCTCCAAAATCACCTCCATAAGCCCAATACTCATTGTTCTTCAATTCTAAAGAAGTAACATCTCCATCATATTTAATCGGTGTTCCATCTATTCTTTTAGCAAGACTCTGATCTACCCAATCCCAAATAGCACCTCCTACTAAACTGGAATCAGCATAAATCACATCCCAATATTCCTTAAAATTTCCCATTGAATTGCCCATAGCGTGAGCATATTCACGCATAAAAACAGGACGATCGCTTATTTTTTTCCCTAAAGCCTCCAAGGCATCCGGGCGAAGATAACCCTCATCGTAAATCTGCGAGACATCACGCTCGGAATCACAGTAAATCAAACGTGAAGTATCCAATGATTTTACCGTATCAGCCATTGCTTTGAAATTACGTCCCTGTCCTCCTTCGTTTCCCAATGACCAGAAAATAATACTCGGATGATTCTTGTCACGTTGCACAAGTGCTTCAACTCTATCGACATGTGCTTTCATCCAATCCGGATTATCACCCAAGACCGTATTTCCTATTCCGTATTCATGACTTTCCTGATTGGCTTCATCCATAACATATAGTCCATACTTGTCACACAATTCATAAAAAAAAGGATCATTCGGATAATGTGATGTCCGCACCATATTAATATTGGCTTGCTTCATCAATCGAACATCCTTCTCCATCGTTGCTCTATCGATAAATCTGCCTGTTCTGGGATGATGTTCATGACGGTTTACTCCTTTTAACTTCACATTTTCCCCATTTATTTTAAAGACTTCACCTATCACTTCTATTTTTCTAAATCCCGTTTTATAATGGAATCTTTCCAATACATCATTACCTTTTTTCAAAGTAAGGTAAATGTCATAAAGATTAGGAATCTCCGCCGACCACAGAAGAGGTTCTTTTACATAGCAATCCAATGATAAATTCTGTATAGACGAACTTTTTAAAGTAGGAACTGATTTCTGCATTTCTTTTTCGACTTTATTTCCGGACACATCTTTTCCTACGAGAGATGCCTCCAGCACAAGATTCTTCACAGCCGATTTACTTCGGTTGGCAAGAACCGCATCAATCGTCAGATGAGCACTCTTAAAATCGTCTGATAAAACTGGCTTTATAAAATAATCCTGAATAAAAGATTGTGGGCGGGCCCATAAATCTACGGAACGGAAAATGCCACTGAAGCGCCACATATCCTGATCTTCCAAATAACTGCCATCCGACCAACGATAGACTTCCACCGCCAACTTATTCGTTCCTTTCTGCACAAAATCGGTAATATCAAATTCTGCAGGCGACATAGAATTCTGACTATAACCAACTTTCTTTCCATTCACCCAGACATACATTGCAGACTTCACCCCTCCAAAATGTAAAAAGAACCGTTTAGCCAACCATCCGGACGGGATATTAAACTCTGTCAGATAAGAACCTACAGGATTACGATATTTATAACTATAATACTCCTTAGGAGGTTCTTCAGTTACTTTAGGTTGATCCGTTTTAAACGGATTTTTCATATTTGTATAGATAGGAATGCCAAAACCCTGCAACTGCCAGGTTCCAGGCACTACAATCGATTTCCATCCGTTAGAAATAAAATCTACTTTATAAAAATCCATCGGCCTGCTTTGAGGATCAGGTGACCATTTAAATTTCCATATGCCATCAAGAGAGACATATTCATTACAATTCGATTTCTCTGAAGGCAAAACCAATGTCGCATGATATTTTTCCTTATTAATACCTACGATTAACGGGTTTTCCCAATCATTTACCTGAGCCTCGGCTATAATACTTGTATAACAAAATACTATAAACAAATTTATGCGGCCGAAGATTTTCATAAATTAAAGTTTTAAGGTTTGCATTCTTCCCATACAAAAACAGTTCCGTTTTTCCGATCCGGGGTAGTTCCGGTCCAATCAGCCGAATAAGGTTCACCCATATCCGGAGAAGCACCTACATAACGATTTGTCTTCGTTGAAAGTAGCATACACTGCCTATTAAGTAGATCTTGCCACTGGAAAATACTATTATCCGTTTTCTCTTTCATCATTCTGACATCTGCAGATAGGCCTTGACCTGTTATTGTAAGATATCCGGTTCCATTCATAGCCTCCAAAGCAACCCTGCCTTTACCGCAATCAGTCACCCGAAACATGCATCCTTTATTCATTCTATTCGTAGGACATAACATCCCGTGTGGATTTGCCCAAGCTATCTGTCCGTTACTCAGATTTGTCAATTTAATGATTTTACCCATAGGTATATTTTTGGATCGATCAGCGAAAGGCTCTTCTACCGTAAAATCATCAAATTCGGCATAACCACCCTGCTTCCCGGTCGTATTGAAAGCAAACAATGAAAGTCGAATACCTTGAAATGTTTTCAACTGATAAGGTAACAAAATGCTATCACCTATAGTCTTATATGTTTTTCCGTCAATACTGTAGCTTAGCCATGCTACATCTTCATCGAATTTTCCAAAAGCCCGTAAATAAACTTTTTTAGCCGAAACCGATTCATCTATCTTTTGATCCTTCATCTGATCATAGAAGCGAATCACGGTTCCCTCTTTTGTTTTAACCATACCAATCCATGCGCAAGGCATATTCAACAAGCCCAACCCTGCTATATCTCCGACTTTCAATTTTGTTCCGTCAAGAGTTACCGTAGTAGTTGAGACCGGACCAATACAACGCTGTGTCAATGTATTTCTTGCCCATAAAAATTGATTGGCAGGAAGAGCATTAAGTCGTAATACTCCCTTTTTACTGTCAAGCTTCCATTTTCCATCAACCGGATTATGATTCCATTGCCATATCGGTAAAAGCTTTTTTTCATTAAAGTTATCACTCCGTTGATACGGTGCATGAGGAAGAACTTTTGTCTCTACATCGGGCTTTAACCAAGTACGCGGCGTACGTCCTAAATTACCTGGAAGACCAAAATAAGGCCAACCGTCTTGCCATGTAACCGGAGATAGACAGGTTGTTCGCCCTTCCGACAAGAAATCAAGCATGGAAAAGCCCCACCATTCACCATTCGGAAGTTCTACAATCCCTCCTTGATGAAGCGTTGCACAACCCAAACTATTTGCCGACGGTCTTGAGACCTTAAATTTGAATCCATTTTCGGGAACAGGAAATCTTTGTGATAAATCATCAACGCCCCATGTACGAGGAGTACCCAATCCTTCCTCTGCACAGATTACAGTAGTTTCATACGGTCCTTCAAGATGTTCCGCCCTTGCACACTGCATACGTCCCATAGGAGAATAATCCGCACTGATAATATAATATTTACCTTTAATCTTATAAATATGATGCCCTTCACCCATCGCATTTCCGTGATGAATAATCACTTTTTCAGATCCTTCAACATATCCTGAAAAATCAGGCTTCATTTCTATGATTTTCACTTCATCGTAACCATAAACCGCATAA
This sequence comes from uncultured Bacteroides sp., assembly GCA_964555225.1. GTDB lineage: Bacteria > Bacteroidota > Bacteroidia > Bacteroidales > Bacteroidaceae > Phocaeicola_A. The sequence continues at coordinate 4,224 of CAZKSK010000002.1, read as the reverse complement.
ATTTTCCCATTATCATCGAAAAGGACAGAAAGATCGTGAATATTTCCTCCCATATTGATATGCTTCCACGGTCCGGCTGGATTTTTAGAGATAAAGACCTGCAAACCATGTCCGTTTATATTGGAAAAAATATAAAAAGTACCATTATGATATCTGATACAAGGAGCCCAAATACCTTGCCCATATGCGTCTTTCCCGTTTTCCAAATTAAAATCCGGTCCCTGATCGAACCGCTCAAAAGTATAACTGAGAAACTCCCAATTCACCAAGTCCTTGGAATGTAAAACTACTACTCCCGGCACACAATGCATGGTAGTCCCGGCCAAATAGAAATCACTACCAACCCTAATGAGATCAGGATCAGAAAACTCATCATAAAACAAAGGATTTGTGTATGTCCCATTTCCATTGTCCGCTGTCCATGACTTCTGTGCAAACAAATTCATAAAAGAAAGAAACAGTACGGTAAAGAAAAAAAACTTCTTCATATAAATATTTTATTTCGATTAACTTCGACAAAAATAATGAATTATCGACAGTTAATCGAAATAGGATGTTACATATTTTAGTTACTATGTATCAAAAAATCATTTCAGCATTATTTTATAAACAACAGCTTCCTGAGTGGGGAACTGAAGCGGAATATTAATTGCCAAAGCGGCCGGTGTCTGCTTCCATATAACCTTTTCAGGACTTCCCAATAAAGTTACATTTTTTATTTTTCCATTCAACAATTTAGAAGCCTTTCCCAAGTTTTTTACTAATATGTTTTCCGTGGGAACTCCCAACAAAATAACATACATGTTCTTTCCTTTTGTTGTAAAACGAATATCTTTTGAAGACATTTTCACCTTTCCTTCATTAAATCCCTGTGCATTAATAGGATTTACCTGTTCAGCCGAAGGTCCTTCTCCATATATCTTCCATGGTCTGGTACCATATATACTTTCGCCGTTTACCTTCATCCAGGCACCAATCCCGGCAACAACTTTTTCTTCTATCGGGTCAATGGTACCGTCACCCTTTACAGGTATATTCAGTAATAAATTTCCATTTTTCGAAACCACATCAGCCAAAATTCGAATTACATCCTGGGAACTCTTATATGTATTCTCGTAATAATGTCTTTTATCATAATGCCAACTTCCTATGCAAGTACAAGTCTGCCACGCTTTCGGTTGGATATTATCAGGTGCGCCTCTTTCCACATCCCAGACAATTGCCTTCTTTTGGTCATCATTCAATACTTTTCCCGTAATCACTGCCTCATTCTTACCTCCATGTTCCTTCATACTTTTGTTATAAAAATGAGCAGTAATATCCAAACCGGCATCACATACCGGATATAGCGGCAACACGGTATCATCGAAATAGATAATAGCAGGATCGTACTTGTTTATCAGGTCCATTGTACGGTTATAAAACTTATCACAATAAGCCTGATCGGGTGGAGTCACTTCACCTTCCTTCCAATCCCATTCACGATTATTCTTACTTAAAGGATGCCTTTGTTCGTAAAGATCTTGAGGATCATATCCTTCCCACCATTTACCTTTTCCATCGGCTTTAGTTAAAACGCCGTCATATGACACCCCCTTAAAAGTACCTTTCTTATCACATCCTTTGGTAACTTCATACCAAGTCCATGCATGAGCGGCATGTACACTTACACCAAAAGGAATTCCGTACTTTTTGCATGCTTTCGCCCATCCTCCGATAATATCTTTTTGAGGTCCCAGATTTACAGAATTCCAAGGCTGATATTTACTTTCAAACAAATCAAAATTATCATGGTGATTTGCAAGAGCCATGAAATATTTGGCACCAGCTTCTTTATAGAGTTTAACTAAACGTTCCGGATCCCATTTCTCAGCTTTCCATTCATGAATCCAATCTTTGAAACCGAACTGTGAAGGATGACCTTTCATGTATAAATTGTAACGATATTGGTCCGTTCCTTCTATATACATATTTCGGGCAAACCAATCCCCGAATTCAGGCTGACATTGAGGTCCCCAATGTGCCCACATGCCAAACTTCGCATCACGAAACCATCCGGGACATTGATAATCAGACAGAGACTCCCATGTAGGTTTATATTTTCCCTCAGCAATAGGTTCTTTATCCGTATTTACTTTTACTTTGAAATTCTGTGCATAAGCAACCCCTAGGGACGTCAGCACTAAAACAAATGTAATAATTCTGTTTTTCATGATCTTACTTTAAAATTCCTGTTACAAAGTAAAAACTATTTTTTTACTTTCGCACTGTCCGATTTCGATATTTGATGTTACTTTTTCTATAAAATCATTAAGATCAACTATAAAAAACTTCAGCACAGATATCAATTATCCATACTGAAGCTTTCAAACCTATTCTTTATTAACCATACTAAATTGTCGAATAGGGTAATTTTACCCAATCATAGGTATCCTCCCAGCCTTCATTTTGTTCCAAAACTCCATTAGACAATGTAATTTGTGATTCAGGAATTTTCCAAAATCCGCCACCCGTTTCTCTATAACGTGTCATAAATGGGTAACTCGGATCAAATTGAAAGACATCAGCTTTTCCTCTATTCAATATAGCTTGCCCTACTTGATTATCAACTATTTGCTGGACATCACCCCAACGACGCAAGTCATTCCAACGCAAACCTTCGAAACAAAGTTCATAACGACGTTCTTTCTTCAGTGCTTCGAGTGAATAAGCAATAGCTGGTAAATCAGCACGTTGACGCACTTTATTCATTCCACTCATGCCATCAATAATAACTTTACCATCGGTCAGTTCACTATGCATCAACAAGACATCTGCATAACGAATATATATAATGGCTTGCGTTAAACCAAGCTGACGGTTATCCTGTCCACCATAGAAATAAGCATAAGAATTGCGTAACGAACCATCAGTATCATAAGCTCCACAGCCTAAGTATTTTTTAGCGAGCAAGCCTGTATTTTCAACTTCTTTTGATTTGTCTCCTACATATTTAGGTAGTTCAACAGCACGGCTACAAATAGAACCTAGACGCCGATAATCGCCGGCATAATCAGGATCGGCAGCCCAATCAGTCCACAACTTTAAACTCACAGGACCATTTGAATAACCTTGAACACTAAATGGGAATGCCCCAACGGTTGTCTTACGAGGATTAAAATACTCAACTATACGATTAAAATACACTTCATTACTCGTGCTGTTATTAGACATCTTTAAAGAAAATATGACCTCTTTATTCTCATCAGTAGCCCACGTCAGATTATTATCAATATCATATTGATAGTTTTTTGCAGTGTATGGATTTGTATATGGCCACAAATTACGTTGATCGCTTATCAAACCATGACCACTATTGGCAATACAATCTTCAAGGTTACTTATTACTGTCGACTTATTAACTGCATTGCCATCAACAGTCGGTAATGCAGTTTTACCATAAAATCCTGTATAGAACAGAAATACGCGTGCCAGTAAAGCTTCAGCAGCCCACTTTGAAGCATGTCCTTCTCCATAATCCGGATATTTTGTTGATGGGAATAATGAAATCGCCGTTGTCAAATCAGATGTAATCTGAGCATAAATTTCATCGGCCGATGATTTAGGAAGATTCACCGCTTCCGTTGTAAGCACCAAAGGTACTTGTCCAAAAACTGTAACCAAATCATAATAGAAATAAGCACGAAGGAAATATGCTTCACCGAGTAGTTTATTTTTCTCGCTATTATCCGTCCAATTCGTCACATTATCTATTGAAGCAATAGCACTATTCGCCCGAAAAATACCTGAATAACGATTACTCCACATGTCTTTGAAGTTACTGGTATAACTATTCATTAATCGATCAAGCCCCTGCGCACCTTTATTACTTGTACTACCACCACCTAAACGGTCATCACCCGCCAACTCGAAAACAAAAAACGGATCCTGTTCCGGATTTGCAAGATCCGAATTCAGCACACTATATATACCTGTTATCATCTGTTCCGCGTCAGTTTGGGAACTCGGGAAATTTGATGTATCCTTCTTGGTCAGATTGTCTGTATCAAGAAAGTCCTCACATCCGGCCAAAAAGACCAAACCTGCTATTAATGCTATATATTTTAAACTTTTCATAAGGCAAAATAATTTAGAAAGTTATACTTACACCACCCATAAAGGTCTTTGGATTCGGATAATAGCCATGATCAATACCTGAGGCCCAACTATCACCTGCGCCATAAC
>CAZKSK010000001.1:0-47642 GCA_964555225.1 uncultured Bacteroides sp. | reverse complement strand
CATTTTCCTGCAGAGCAACTGGATGCCATTGCCCGGCAGTATCAGCAGGATGGAATATCAAGCGCGAAAATTTCATGAAAGATATAGATTTCATTGATGTATTGAAACTTCGCGTTGGTTATGGACAGACTTCAAATCAATCTGTTAGCCCTTATTCTACATTAGGACTTCTTTCTACGCGTCCATATAACTTCGGGACAACATATTCTACCGGATATTATGTATCCAATCTTCCTAACGAAAGTTTAGGATGGGAATATTCTTCAACATGGAATTTCGGTTTGGATTTTACATTACTTAAAGGCCGTCTTTCCGGAACTCTTGAATATTACGTACAAAAAACCAATGATTTATTGTTGAGTGTAAATTTGCCTGCAACTTCGGGTGTTAGCAGTTATATGGCCAATATAGGTAAGACTCAAAACAAAGGTATTGAATTAACATTGAACGGAATCATTCTTGACAACTACAATGGCTGGACATGGGACGCAGGAATCAACATATATGCCAACCGCAATAAATTAACTTCACTGGCTTCTGGTCAGAAGCGTGATGAAAGTAATGGCTGGTTTGTCGATCATCCGATTGATGTCATCTATGATTATAAAAAAACCGGTTTATGGCAGGAAGGTGATCCCTATCTGGATATTCTTGAACCGGGTGGAAACGTCGGTATGATTAAAGTGAAATATACAGGTGATTACAATGCTGACGGAACTCCGACACGACAGATCGGTCCTGACGATCGCCAGATTATCAGTATGGAGCCCAAATTCCAGGGAGGTTTTAATACTCACGTAGGTTATAAAGGCTTTGATCTAAGCATTATCGGAGCATTCAAATGTGGAGGAAAACTCATCAGCTCGCTTCATTCATCCAGTGGATATCTCAATATGCTGACCGGTCGTAGAGGTCAAGTAGATGTTGATTACTGGACTCCGGAAAATACAAATGCAAAATATCCAAAACCAGGTGGTATACAAAGTGGCGATAACCCTAAATACGGAAGCACATTAGGATATTTTGATGCTTCATACGTAAAAATCCGCACCATTACTTTAGGTTATAATTTCGATAAAATGAATTGGATAAAAGCCATGGGTGTGAATCATCTACGTGCTTATGTAACTGTACAGAATCCATTTGTATTCTTCTCTCCATATAAGAACGAATGCGGTTTGGATCCTGAAACGAACTCTTACAGTGATGAAAATGTAGCTGTCAGCATGAAAACAGGTTCACACAATCTTCCTATTATAGGAACCAATGCTCCTGCTACTCGTAATTATTTGTTTGGTATTAATTTGACTTTCTAATTCTACAACTATGAAACATATATTATATAAAATAGGAAAAGTTGGAATTGTTGCAATCGCCTTGTTTATGACAGCAGCTTGTTCTGATGTTCTGGATGAACAACCCCGCAGCTTCTATGAGCCTAGTTTCTTCAAAACGCAAGAAGGCGTTTACGGCGGCCTGACATCCATGTATGCACATTTACGTTATCTTTATGGTCAAGCTTACTATTATAACATTTGTGAAACAGGAACCGACGAAGCTACATACGCTCAATCGGCCGATAATAATTTTAAAGATGCGGATTTATCCGGAGTAGGAAGTTTAACATCATCCAGTAGCCGTTCTGATGTACTATGGGGCACAGCATTTTCCAATATCAATACGGCAAGTGGTATTATAGAAAACGCTGCTGATGCAGGCATTTCAGATGATTTGATTGCTGAAGCCCGTTTCTTCCGTGCTTTCGATTATTTCCAATTAGTACAGACATTCGGAGGAGTTCCATTGGATTTAGGAGCCGGAGAATTGAAATTTAATACATCTCCATCCAGAGTTTCTGTTCGTAATACGGTTCCCGATGTTTACACGAAAGCTATTTTCCCGGATCTTTTAACTGCTGTAAATGATTTACCTGAAGAAGGACGTGTAACCGGAGCTGCAACAAAAACCCTAGCCCGTCTTTTCCTTGCAAAAGCTTATCTGACTTATGGCTGGTGGTTGGAAAATCCTAATAACATACCGACTTATCCGGAATGTACGCGTACAGATCCGGATGGTCATGATGCAAAATGGTATTTCCAACAAGCTTATGACGTGGCTGTCACAGCTATTGAAAATCCGGGTCCATTCGGTTTACAAGCATCATACTATCAAGTGAATGTCGCGACCAATGACCGCAATAATGAAATTCTATTGTATGCTGACCATACGGAAGACAGTGAATTCTATAATGGCGCCAGTCTAACTTATGGTTCAGGCGGATCTCCCGATAATTTTGCAAGTTGGATGATGACTTGGAATTATACTAACATCCGTTCCAAATCGATAGCCGGCGCTAATATGGAAGTCGTAAAACGTGAAGCTGTACAAGCTTTAGGACGTCCATGGACCCGCATGTGTCCAACAATCAATGTAATAAGAGATATTTTTAAAGATAAGACCTATGATTCACGCTACGATGGAACTTTTACTACTGCATATCACACAAATTGGCCTAAAGGAGGAGTTACCGATGAATATGCATTCAATGCCAACGGCTTGAAAATATATCCGGGAGATGCAGCTCTTACATTCCTTGATGAAGAACCGTCTACCGCTATTACATACCCTACCGGTACAGGAGATAGCAATATCGGTGCCGGAACACTGCCGGGTAGAGCAGACTATGTAATCTCTCCAAGCGGAATAAGCAGAATCGTTTACCCCGGCATATGGAAATTGGGCCCTTATAGAACAGACAATGGAACAGGTCTTGGGCAACCCAATGCAGGAAGTACTCGTCCCTTCAGTATTGCTAAATTTTCTGAACTTTATCTGATTGCTGCAGAAGCTGCTGTAAAAGGAGCTACTGTAAAATCCGGAAAATCGGCAAGAGAATTAGTAAATGTTCTTCGTGCCCGCGCAGGCATATGGACATGGGACAATAATGGAAATAAAGCTAAAGTTGCAGATTATAGTGCAGAAATGACTGCCGCTACACCTGCTACCATTACCATCGATTATATTCTAGACGAACGTTCTCGTGAATATTACGGTGAAGGTTTTCGGTGGTTCGATCTTGTTCGAACTCAAACATGGAAAGAACGTGCTGAGAAATACGAAATCTGCGGTTCTTCCTATGGGGATCATACACCTAAAACATATACCCGTACAATAGCTGACTATCTTTATTTGAGACCTATTCCACAAGGACAACTTGATGGAATGGAAATGACAGACGAGGAAAAAGATGCATATCAGAACCCAGGATACTGATTTGTTTTTTTTGGTTAGTGTAATTTTTAGGTTTAATTTGCAGGAGGGAAGAAATTTATTTTTCCCTCCTGTTTTTTGTAACAAATCTCTCCCGAAAACTTAAAAAAAAGTTTCCTTACATACCTGTCACCACAAAAATCTCATTACCAACATCTTACAGTGACAGGAGCCATTTATCTACGTTAGAGAAATACAATCTCCATAATCCATTAATTACCAAAGATATATGGTGACAGTTACTTAAAAGAAAAATAAAAAAAACATGCTTATATCTTTTTCAAAACATGCCTATGCCTTTCACCTCGGCTGGTTATGTTTTTTTGGCGGCTGGGCATGTTTTTTCGTGTAAATTATTTCAACATAAGACACAATAAAAAAGAGGTCGACTCAAAATATATTCTTATATTTATTAAGCAACCTCTTTTTCCTCGTTCATAATTAATCAACAATACACCTATTGCCTAAAAGAAATTTCTATGGATACACCTCCTAATCCTCCCATTAAATTGGCAGCTCTCACAGAATATTTCCCCGGAGAAGTTAAGGAGTAAGTATTTTGAGTTGTAAAATCTATAACATCTCCATCTTTAACAATGGCCCAATAAAGTACTTTATTATTATCCTGCCATTGCAGGTTATTTCCAAACAAATGAATATCGGAAGGCGGGAGCGACTGTAATGTATACTGTGCAGGGCGCCAATTGTCATCATAACCTAAAACGTTTTCTATGGTATAGACAGCGGCTTCGGAGGCGGACAATGCCTTGCCACGAGTACTATAAAAAGTATTTTCCGAATTACGATTGTCATATTCTTCCAATGATGCATCGGGAGCCGGATGAATAGGGTCATTCCATCCTTGAAGATAAGGAGTAGCATTCAGCATAGTATGTAAAAAAACGGTCTTACAGTAGTTATACCAAGGTCTACCATAATAAAAGCCCTGTTCTCCGGCTACGGTACAATGATCGAAAATATATCCATATTTACAGTTTCTTCCATTATGGGCAGTAAGCATATTACCCGGCCATGGACCTTCATATAAAAGAGTGTTCTTAAAAAATACATCTCCCGAACCACATATAAAATCAATTGTGCCATGAATCTCACAATCTTCCAGATAAGTTTTCGTATTTTGAGTATAATAGGTATCTTGACCACTTATCATACGGACATTCTTATAAATATTATGTGAACTTTTCTCTTGAATGGTTACGGCACGTGTCGGATCCCCGACAAAAGGCATCGTATTTTTTACCGCTATATCCTGCATATAAAAATTATTGGCGGTTGAATCCAAAACAAGTACTGCCGTAGAATTTATACCTTCTCTAATGGAACGATGATAGATAGAAGTGTTCCCATTATCTTCTCCGATGATTGAGACCTTATCCTTACGAATTACCGCACCATATTGAGGTTTATAAGAATGTGATTTAAATGCTTCACCATAATCTTTAAAACCGATATCATAACCTTCCACCCTTTTCTTAACAAATATGATAAAACGTCCTTCTTTAGTAGTATTATTTGCAGCTTCTATTGCATCCGTAAAAGTTTTGCCGTCAGTATTATCAACAATAAAATCGGGTATTTGTTTTCTTTTTACTTCCGGTTGTTGGATTGTGCGAAAATGAATATTGATATTTTTTTCAACCGAAGAATTGTCTTTCCCGACAAGAGCATCTTTTTTCACAGTAAGAATATGATCGGTACCTTGTATTAGTGAATTATAGGGAATTATCAAGGTTTTCCTATCTATCGAACTATTGACAAAAATTCCATCCAGCAGAACCGAATAAATATTTCCAAATTGTATTTCCTTATTAAAAATTAAAGAAATATTACCTTGACAAGTCTGGTATTTTTCTGCATCGGCAGGATAAGATTTAACAAGAATAAGATCTTTGTTATAATTTTTTCCCATTGCAAAAAATGAAATAAAAAAACAGGATAATATAATTAATAAACGCTTCATTTCAAATTCTTTATTAGTAGAATTTAAGTAGGAGAGAAAAAATCTCTCCTACTTAAACATTTAATAACCTGGATTCTGAGTTAAATTTGGATTATTAGTCATTTGGATTGCCGGTATCGGATAAATACCTCTCCAGGCATCTGATGTCGCATTTTCAGCTTTTTGTTTAAAAAACCATGTATCAGTAAAATAAGTTCCAAAACGCATCATATCATATCTACGCTTCCCCTCCCAAATAAACTCACGTGCACGTTCTTCCTCTATTTTCTTAAGGCTCAAATCAGTCCAAGGAGTACATTTACTTCTTGTACGAATCTGATTAACAAGATCCAAAGCAACATTTGTCTGTTGATTCAGGCGGAACAAAGCTTCAGCTTTCATCAACAGCACATTAGCATAACGATCCATTACATAATCATTATCGCCGTTATAACCGGAAAATGTTGCTCCGACCGGGGAATATTTCAAAACACGATAACCTTCATTATCCTGTGCAGCCATACGTGTTGCATCGACTAATGTTGTTAAATTCAATTGAACACCTTTACTATCGCAAAGAGGAGTTACTCCATCTAAATAATATTGAGGACCATACTCCAACAATCCTAGACGTGCATCTCCCGCTTCATAACGTTTCAAAGCCGTATCATCAAAACAATAACCATTTGCCGGACCGAAAGGAAGACCATATTTTTCTTGATCAAGATTAGGTTGTGCATACAAAATAAATTGGTTGCCGCCTACACCTTTCGCCGGATCAATAGAAAAAGCAGAAATCACTTCCGAATTATTTTCATTGGTAGATAAAAAACAATCACCGACACTTGGCTGCAGAGAATACGCATCTGTATTGATAACATTGTTGCACATAGTCAAACAGTCATTATAATGGTCTTCACCTACATAGACTTCGGAATTCAGATATATCTCGGCTAAAGCAGTATAAATAGCTTCTTTAGTAAAACGCGGATAATAAGAAGTGCGGTCGACAGTCGTTACTGACGGAAGATCAGCTGCGGCTTCTGTAAATTCATTAACAACAAAATCATATACTTCCTTCCGAGTATTCGTTGTAGGTAAATTACTTGCTTCAACTCTTGCATCCGTAAAAATCGGAACATTACCGAACCAGTCCATGGCACGATAATAACCAAAAGCTCTTAAAGCACGAACCTCTGCTATCATAGCCTTAAAATCGGCAGCTTTCGGAGACGATTCCAAACTTTCCAAAACAGCATTTGCAGCACCAATTTCTTGAAAAACAGTTTGCCATGCACTATTTAATCGAGCATTGTTAGCCGTACAATTATGAGTCATAATTTGATCTACACCTTCATCATACCAACCTCCGCTAGCTCTACCGGGACAAAATAATTCATCCGTTCCGTACTCGCTGGTACGCCAACCTTCACCGCCTGCAGCATAGAAATTCGACATTTTGCTATATACTCCCACTACAGAAGAAAGGGCTTCCGATTCATTCTGATAGTACGTCGAAGGAGAAAGTCTTCCATATGTCACTTCATCAAGATTTGTGCAAGACGAAAAAAAGCCCAAGCCTACGCAAAGCAATAATACTATTAATGTTTTATTTGTTTTCATTTTTCTTCAATTTATTAGAATGATAAATTAACACCAAAACTAAAGGTTCTTGCCTTAGGATAACTTAAATAATCGATACCCAAAGGTGCTACACCCGTACTCGAAATTTCGGAGTTGACCTCAGGATCAAGACCTTTATAACCTGTTAAACAAAATAAATTCTGAGCAGTAACAAATGCTCGTGCACGTGATAAGAACGTCTTTTTTACATTAAATTCATATCCTATTGTCAAATTGTCCAAACGCAGAAATGAACCGTCTTCAATGAATTGTGAAGAAAACATTTTCGCCTGAGTACGACTCACACCACTTGTAACAGCCTCTTTCAACACATTGCGACCAGGCAGATTACTTAAATAAGCCAGATTATTGCGAGTGCAGTTATAAATATCATTTCCAATCGTTCCATGGAAATTCATCGACATTGTCCAACGTTTGTAACGAATGTTTGTACCAAATCCATAAGTTAAATCCGGCTGAGCATTCCCAATAACCTGATCTGTACCATCATTAGCGTATTGTTCAAGACCGTTTTCATCATAACCGATAAATTTTTTACCGTAGAACGTTCCCAAAGGCTGTCCGGGAGTAATCAACTGAGCATATTGTCCGGACAAGCCTTGACCTTGACAGGGTGCTGTTTGCATATCTTTTCCAACCCATTTATCATTTTGCAAACTTAAAACCTTATTAGAATTATGGCTGACATTAATGTTAGCACTCCACCCAAAATCCTTTGCACGAATTAATTCTGTATTTAAAGACAACTCAACACCTGTATTGCGAACAGAACCAACATTAGCTATTTGTTTTGTAATCAAAGAAGGTGAAGGAACATCAATAGAAAGCAGAAGATCGGATGTTTTTTTATAATACCAATCAAAACTACCCTGAACACGACCATTAAATAATCCAAAATCAAGACCCAAATCCGTTTGAGCTGTTTCTTCCCATTTTAAATCGGGATTTGAATATTGTGACGGTAATACGATTGTAATCTTATTACCTCCTACAATATATCCTGAACTACTCGCGCTTAATGTACTTAATGAGTTATAATTACCTATTTCCTGGCTTCCGGTAATACCATAACTGGCACGAAATTTCAAATCGGAGACTAACTTGCTATGATAAAATTTCTCTTGAGAAATACGCCACGAAAAAGCTGCGGATGGGAATAGGCCCCATTTATGATCTTCTCCGAATCGACTTGAACCATCACGACGCAACGTTGCCGTAAACAAATATCTATCATCGTAATTATAATTTACACGGCCATACATAGAAATTAACTTATTACATTCAGCATAACTGGATGGTGTTTCTATTGTTGTAGCAGCTTGAATGCTGTACCATTTAAAAACATCTGAAAGGAATCCGTATGCACTCTCATGATTCCCTTCATCATAGAAATACTGATACGAATAACCGGCCATGGCATCAATACCATGTTTACCAAATTTTTGATTATATTTTAATATGGTCTCCAATAATTTGGAATAATCATCCAACTTCTGCATACTTACATAACCATTATAACCATTACCCAAAAGATTATCTTTTGAAATATAAGAATTACGACTAATTGAATTAACATTATAACCGGCATTTACCTGAAAAGTAAATCCTTTCATAAAATTATAATAGGCACTTAAATTTCCAAGAAATTTTTTACTCCGTCTCTTGTCAAGTAATTCGTCAGTATAGGAAACCGGATTTACACGATAAGCGGGAACATTATAATAATCTCCATTTTCATCACGAATAGGATAAGTAGGATTGAATACATAAGCCTCATAAAGAATACAGCTACCCATCTCGCTTCCCACGGTATTGGAAATAGGGGACTGTTTGGTAGCCTGTTCACCATAGTTCATATTAAGATCAAATTTTAATTTACCATCAAATTCTGTATGAGTAATATTAATACGACCGTTGAAATTCGTCACATCAGACGCCTTAATAACTCCTTGTTGATCACTATAACCAAGAGATGCACGATAATTACTTTTTTCACTTCCTCCTGTAAATGACAAAAAATGACTCGAAGATAAAGCCGTTCTTTCAATACGATCCTGCCAATTGGCATTATCTCCCTTATCGTCCAAAGACAAATTCAATTTATTTACAATAGCCCGATATTCGTCACCCGTTAATACATCCAATTGCTTTGTAGCATTTGAAACTCCTGCATTAAAAGTGTAATCAACCTGAGTCTTACCTGCTTTACCACGTTTTGTCGTTATCATAATAACACCATTTGCTCCACGAGAACCGTATATTGCTGTTGCAGAAGCATCTTTCAAAATATTAATAGATTCGATATCATCCGGGTTAAGACTAGACAAAGGATCTACAGCTTCTTCATCAAAATAATCAATATTACTATTTAATTTGGTAGAACTAACACCGGCCGAAGTAGAAATCGGAACTCCATCAATAACATATAGAGGTTCATTTGATGCAGAGATTGACGTACCTCCACGTACACGAATCGTATTTGTCCCACCCGGTTTACCGGAATTCTGACTAATATTGACTCCTGAAAAAGCTCCTTTCATAACTTGTTCTGCTGTCAGGCTCGACCCTATTTGAAAATGCTCGCTGTTGAGAGATGAAACAGAACCTGTCAAATCAGATTTTTTCATCGTTCCATAACCTACCACGACCACTTCTTCCAGTGTTTTGGTATCTTCCTTTAATACAACAACAATTGAATGTTGTTGCCCAATAGTAATCTCTTGTGTGATATAACCGATAAAAGACACGACAATTACAGCACGAGAATTAACCTCATTAAGCTTGAATTTTCCATCTAAATCAGTAATAGTACCATTTGTGGTACTTTTAACAGAGACATTTGCTCCAATAATAGGTTCGCCCGAAGTATCCTTCACTATACCGGAGACGGAACGACCTTGTGAAAAAGCGACAATACATAGCATACTCATTAAAAGAGTGAGCGCCGCTTTTTTGAGTAAGATTTTTAAATCCTTCATTTTTTAGTGTTTTAAATAGTTATTAAATGATTATTAGGTATTATTACCCAATACAAAAATCTAGAAATAAAAGCTAAAAGCGGGGTAATATTTAACAAAAACAGTGTATTATTTATGCAAAAACAAATAAAAGAATATTTAAATTATTTTTCCACCTTATCCTACTTCATAAATATTTTTTAGCGTTTTAATCAATGGTTTCCTGCAATGTTTCTTTATATTCAGTAGGAGTAACTCCTTTAAAGCGCTTAAAACACTTGCTAAAATATTTCGGATCAGCAAATCCGCTCATATATGCTATCTGAGAAAAAGTATATTTTCCTGTTTCAATTAATTGGGTAGCTCTATTAATTCTCATTTTCATAATAAACTCAATAGGCGATAAACCTGTCATCGCTTTCAATTTCCTATAAAAAACAGTTCTACTCATATTTAAATATTCTGCAAATTCATCAATAGTAAGGTTAGGCTCATCTATATTACTCTCTATAAATTCCATAACTTTCTTAACAAATTCGTCATCAAAACTATTAACACATGGTTTTGGCAATTGAAAATTTATATTGTTCAAGGTTTCTTCCTTATTTCCTGACAGCAACTGAATATACCGTTCCTGTAATTGTTTCCTTTGTTGAAGTAATGTCGCCACACGCGTTTTTAAATATGTAGCACTAAAAGGTTTTGTCAAGTAATCATCAATCCCGGTTTTAAGGCCTGCTATCCGATCATCCAAAGATGCTTTTGCCGTTAATATAATAATAGGAATATGACATGTATTTTTATCAGCTTTAATGCATTTTATCATTTCAATTCCATCCATAACAGGCATCATTATATCTGTTATGATAATATCCGGTATATTTTCTATAGCTGCTTTCAATCCTTGAGAGCCATCGACAGCTTCTATCACAGAATAAGAATGTCCAAGCACACTTTTTAAGAAAAAACTCAACTCTTTATTATCCTCCACAATCAAAATAGAAAGTTTATCTATTTCTTTCTCTTCTTTATTTTCACCATTTTCAACCAATGAATCAACCGACTCCCTACCATCATTCAAAATAAATTCCGCATGATCATCATTCATAAAATGTTCTTTACCCAACAAAAAGGTTACCATAAATTCACTTCCTCTTCCCACAGTACTTTTTACATCAATTTTTGCATGATGTAATTCAATAAATTCCTTAACCAAAGACAACCCGATGCCTGAAGATGGTTGCATAATGTTCTGATTGGCCAGAGTCTCAAAACGCTGGAACAACTTTGCGAATTTCATAGGATTAATTCCGATACCTTCATCAACTACACAAACCGATAAATTCTCTCCATCCTTATTTACCGTAACAATAATAGCCTTTCCTTCCGGTGTATATTTAAAAGCATTCGATATCAAATTATAAAAAATCTTTTCCAATTTATCATGATCAGCCCAAATTATCTGCCTGTCTATTTGGGGTTCATATTTATACTGTAAATGCCTTTCTTCAGCAACGGAACGGAAATTTTCAACAATCTTGGACAAAAAAGAAACAATTTCAATTTCTTCAACAAGAATCTTCATCTTATTATTCTGTATTTTCCGAAAATCAAGTATTTGATTAATAAGCCTCAACATTCTATCAGCATTATTTTTCGCTACTTGTAAATATTTTTTTGCCTGACCGGACAATTGTTCATTATTCAAGACCTCTTCTATCGGACTACCTATTAGGCTGAGAGGCGTACGCAATTCATGTGAAATATCAGTGAAAAAGCGTAATTTCACTTCTGAAAGCCCCTGTTCTATATCAACTTGATGACGTAGTCGATAAATATAAAACATAAAATAGGCAATCACACTTACTATGATAAATAATAATAAAATATAAAGAATCCATGCCCAAGGAGTCTCCCAAAAAGTCGGTTCTACAATAATTTGTAGTGTACGAATATTGTTGTACCAGACTCCATCTCCATTCGTTGATTTTACTTGAAATTCATATTTGCCATGTGGAATATTAATATAATTTGCTTCACGGCTTGTCCCAACATAATGCCAATCATCTTCACCTCCTTTCAATCTGTATGCATAATTTATTCCGACAGAACTCGCATAATCCAATGCGGCAAACTGAATGGAAAAACTTCGCTCATCGGGTTTAATTTCCAACTTATTACTATCATAGCGATTACTTCTAAAAATTTTATTCTGCGATTTTACTTCAGTAAAAACAATATACGGAATATAAGATCTCTTAGTGAGACTCATCGGAGAAAAATATAAATAACCCATATCAGTACCTACCCAAATATTTCCGCGACAATCAACAACAGGCATACATTCAGAGATGGAAAAATCTCCCATGAAGAAATCATTCTTAAAATTAACAAAATTCTCTTCCCGAGGATTAAATTTTGAAATCCCTCTTTCCATAAAAATCCATAAATAACCCTTTTTGTCTTCAACCATTGACAAAGCAAGATCGGACAAAAGGCCTTCTCTCTCACTGTAAGATTTAAAAATCAAATGATCGGTAAGATAATTTTTTGAAAGAATACGACTAAAGCCTCCACCATATTCGACAGCATAAAGATTCCCCTGACGATCCTTAAACATACGCATCACATTGTTATTACTCAACCCGTCAGCCCGATAAGGACTTCTTTCATTTTTAAAAAATTTGATTCCGCTTATATTATCTATCCGGGTAGAACATGTCAAAAGGCCATCGGTTGTGCAAACGAATATAACATTTTGATCCTCAAACAAAAAACGTATCTTGGAATAAAATTCTTTGGGATATGTTATCAACTGATTATTTTTATTTATAAATTTAAGATGATATAAATCACTTGAATTCTGCACAAGATTCAATCCTCCGCCATATGTTCCTATCCATATCCTTTTTTTACTGTCTTTAAGAATCGAAAAAAGACTATTGTCACTAAGACTATACGGGTCAGCTTTTATATTTTTATAAGTAATAATTTTATATGAATCTTCTTTCAAAGAACTAGGTTTGAGAATAATAAGTCCATCGTTACGCATTCCCATCCAAATTGTTCCGTCCTCCTCCTGCATCATACTATATACATTTGAGCCAAAACTCACTTTATTAGGCGATATTTGACCTTTACGATTCAAATAGCCAATAAGATTTTTATTTTCATTTTCAATTCTGATATATCCGTCCTTTGATGCTATCCAGATTCTTTTTTGCCGATCGATAAAAAGAGAACGTACTTCAAATGCATCATTCTTTAATAAAAAATTCCGATTAAAAAGAGTCAATTTACTCAGATTATGCTGATCAGAATGCCACAAATTTCCTTGTCGATCAAAAAAGAATGTTTTCATATCAATATAGGAACCATTCGCCATAACCGGGATCAATTTATCCGTCTTTGCATCATAATAACCCAATACCCCATATTTAGGCCATACAATAATATTGTCATTCTTATCTTCATGAAAAAAGAAGCCTCCGGTTTGTTCTGTTTCAGGAAGATACTCATCCAATGTAAAATAATGTGTTATTGTTTTCTGCAAACGATCATAACGGTTAATACCTTTCCTATTGTCAACAAACCAAATATTTCCCCAATGATCTTCTCCCGCAAAAACAGCAGGATCATTAATAGATGAATCGGGCTTTTCAAATTTTCCTGAAACCGTTGAATACATTATCAATCCCCTATCAGTGCCTATAACTAAAGTTCCGTCACGCAGCAGATTCAAACTGACGACTTGGTGAATTGAATAGGGAATCGCAACGGGAATAACCAACTGATGTTTTTTATCATATCTCACTAAAAAGCCGTTAGCAGTGGTCAACCATATTGATTGTCCTTTTTCTTGATAATATTGAAATGGAGAATCACAATCTATTTGTTTTTTGCCACATATTGAAGGGCCTTTATCTGTTAATATCCACTCGTCACCTTCTCTATCCTGAAAAACAGAATAAACACAGTCTCCTCGCAGGGAGCCATCAAAAGTTCCATAATACTTGATACTTCCCTTCTCTTTCAAACGTTTTTCTTCTACCCGATAATTGAAGCCACCGGAACAAACAATCCAAACTATACCTTTAGGCAAGGTATAAATTGTTTGTACTACATTTTTCCGTTTCATCGTCTGTTCAATAGGAAGTAATACATCAATGAAGAATTCATTATGCACATCGAAAAGAAAAACTCGATTATCATATGTACAACACCAAAGATTTTTATTCCATCCTTCCTGTACGGAAATAATTCGATTATTAGTTAAGGTTGAGCCATCACCCACATGGGACTTATAACTCTTAAATGAATATCCATCATATTTTTCCAATCCGCTCCATGTTGCGAACCATAAATAACCTTGATTATCCTGAAAAGCTCCTTGTACAACACTGCGGATTCCATTATTTGCTGAGAACCGTTCCTCATTAAATATCGGTTGAGCCAAACTCGCCAATTCAAAAATCAGGAGTAAACATAGAGTCAGTGCTTTTTTCATTAGTATTATTTTTCAATAATACAAAGAAAGGGAAAAAAATTGAAGGACCAAACGTCTGACCAGATAATACGAATTTTTGAATAAATAGTTTAATTAGAGTTTAAAAGAAAATGCGAAAACGAGTCAAACCATCTTCGTATGTTTTTAAAGAAAAGTTAAATCCATGTTTATTAAGAACTTCACGAATAAAAATAAGACCTATTCCTTGCCCATTGGGCTTGGTAGAAAAAAACGGACTAAAAAGTTTTTTTTCTACCTCCTTACTGATTCCTGCACCCGTATCTGCAATCTCAAGCATGGTAGGAGTCAGAGATGTTGTAATGTATAAATCGCCATCTTCGCCTATGCTCTCTGCCGAGTTTTTTACTATATTCATAATAACTTGTTCCAAAAGAGACGAATCGGCCATAACAAAAAGAGATGAAGGATAAAAATTCTTATGCAAACGAATATGACGATCTGCACACACTGACTCCATAAGAGTAAGACAGGCACCTAAACGATCATTTAAATCGATACGTTGTAATTGAGGTTCCGGAATTTTCACCACATCGGCAAATTTAGTAATAAAATCACTCATTGAATAACAACGCTCTATGCACACGCGCATTACTTCGCAAAGTTCGGCATTATCAGAAAAATCCTTTAATGTAGTAATTACGGTATCAAGCGTAGATGTTACTCCGGCAGTCGTATTATTCACCTCATGAGCTATCATGCGAATCACTTTTTCATAAGCTTTTTTCTCTGCTTTCATCACTTCATCAGTGAGACTTTCTATAAGGAGAAAAGGATGAGTGAAACCATGATCTACGAAAGAAAGGCGAGAACAGCGATAAATATGTGAATCATTCAATTGAAAAATATCTACTGTATTCTTTCCCCATATTGCCATATCATCACCTAACGTTGATTGAAGTTCACTTAATTTTTTTCCAATAAGAGACGTATTAATAGAACTATCAAGAAATTTTTCGGCCGCCGGATTGAGTTGGGTAATCCGTTCATTGAAATCCAAAATGACAACCCCCATAGGTGAAGCCTGTATCAATAAATCCAAGAAATTATTCTGTTCACGCACCCGTAATCGTTCTTCTTTCAATTGAGCCATCATGCGATTAAAAACATCGACAATACGATCCGCATCCGCTTGATTTACTTTACGCAAACGACTACTAAAATCCTGTTCCTTCAATAATTCCATGCCGTTACCTATCGTCTGAATCGGTTGAATCACCCTGCGATAAAAGAAAAAAGAATAAATAATTGTTATTAAACCAACTGTTTCAATAAAATAAAAAAGATGTGTTCGAGGTATATAAAATTGCAGAGTGAGCAATACAAAGATCAAGCCCAAAAGCAATATTAATATAATAAACCATCCTCTCAGCCTCATTTCTAATTTTCTTTTATCTGTATTCCATATTTTTCCAATCGCCTGTAAAGTGCCGCACGGCTGATGCCTAAACTATTTGCTACCCGACTAATATTATTCCCATATTTATCAAACGCAGTCAAAATAGTCTGTTTTTCTATTTCATCAAGTGTTAATCCCAAATCAGCTCTTGGAGTTTTTTCTTCAAAATGAGCTTGTGCTTCAAAATCTGCCGCAGTCAATAATTTCTTTCCACTCATTAACAATGTACGTTCCACTAAATTTTTGAGCTCACGAATATTTCCACTAAAAGGAAGCCGAGAAAGAAACGTCAATCCATCCGACGTTACATCGACTAGAGGTAGTCCGTTTACTTCACACTGTTTAGTCAAAAAGTATTGAACCAATAATGGGATATCATCCCTTCGTTCACGGAGAGCAGGTAAATGTATCGTAATTAAATTGATCCGATAAAACAAATCCTCACGAAAAGTATGCTCGCGTATTCGCATTGCCAAATCTGCATTTGTTGCAGAAACTACACGTACATCGACTTTATGAGGCCTACTATCGCCTAAAGGTTCAAAAGTTTGATCTTGTAATACTCGAAGCAATTTCACCTGACTTCCAAGATCCAAATCACCTATTTCATCTAGAAAAATCGTTCCCTTATCGGCCATCTCAAATCTTCCTATACGATCTGCACTGGCATCCGTAAAAGCGCCTTTTTTATGACCGAACATTTCACTTTCAAAAAGCGTTTGTGAAATACCACCAAGGTTCACTTTCACAAAATTCTTATCACGTCGAAGGCTGTTACGATGTAAAGCTTCCGCGATCAGCTCCTTTCCGGTACCACTTTCACCGGTAATAAGTACGCTGGCATTTGTTCTGGCGACTCGACGAACGGCATCCAAAACGGATTCCAAAGCGGCACTTCGCCCGATAATAAAACTACGGTCAAAATCATCAGTGGATTCAATTGATTCCGAAATTTCTCCATTTTTAGTATTTGCCAACTCCAAGGCCGTTTCAATGCGTTGTAACAACAAAATATTATTCCACGGCTTGGTAACAAAATCAAAAGCACCTAATTGCATTCCTTTGACAGCCAGTTCGATACTACCCCAGGCTGTCATCAAAAAGACCGGGACATCCGGGCGAAACAACTTTACCTGTTTCAAAAGAGTAAGTCCTTCTTCACCTGAAGTAGTCAAAGAAAAATTCATATCCATCAAGACAAGTTGAGGTTCAACAGCACGAATGATAGTCATAGCCTCTTTGGGAGAGGCTACTGCTTCGGGTTCATAACCGGAACGCTTTAGCAGAATTGTTAGCGAAACCCGAATCGCCTGATCATCATCTATTATCAATATCATGAATACAAATATATAAATTATTTCTTTATGACAGCTTCAATATCGGCCTCAATTCCTTCATTCCTTGAAAAATCCCAAAGAGTAAGACTACGAAGTTGATAATAATAATACCAATAATAAAATAATTCATTGATATGTTTTTGGCGAGCTTCGTCTTTACTAACCTGTGCATCATTAAGGTCGAGCGTATTGATTTTGCCTATCATAAACGTTTCAATACTTGTTTTATAACGTTTCTGAGCAATCTCATCAGCTTCACTTGCTATCCGAAGTTGAGCATTTTGATTATTAAAATGTTCTACTAACAAAAAGATATCTTGATTGAAAGTCATCTGTTCCTGACGAATCTTACTTTGAGTAACTTCCCGATTACTTTTCGCCATTTTCACCTGTCCACGACGTTTTCCCCAATCGACCAATGGAATCGTAAAACCGACACTTACAATAGAATTACTTTTCAGATCTCTATATGCGTTATTGAATTTATCATCGCCAATACCCGAATATCCTACTGAAGCAGTCAAATTTATATCACGAAGTTTTCCTTTAGCCGTTGCGACATCATAATCTGCCTGTAACTGACGTCGACGAATATTCAATGAAAATGAATTATTGGCCAAAGCTTTATCGAGCACATCCGTATATTGTAACTGTAAATCAGGAACACTCTCAGGAATATCCGGTTCAATTTTTTCATTTTCGTCCAATCCCAAAAAGCTACTGAGTTTAAAACGGCAACCGTTCAATTCACTCTCATAACTGGTTAAGGTGGACTGAGCATTCAATGCTGCCAACTTTAATTGTAATAAATCACTCTCACTAACTTGTCCTCTTTCACGACGAGCTTCAGCTATTTCATATATCTTCTTGGCATTCTGCATATTCTGCTTGGCAATGCCCACATTTTCCTTTGCCAGTAAAAGATTAAAAAAATATTGAATAGTTTTTATCGTAACATCTTCTGTAGCAGATATAAATTCTGCTTTCGCCTCCTTATATTTCAATGGTTCAATGCGACGTTTCCATTTATAATCATTTACCCCGAATATCGGTTGTGATAAAGTTAAACCTACAGGAACCGACATAAAATTTTTTGCACCATCAGTTCCCAATTCTTTTATATAATCAAGCGAAGAAGATAAAGAGAGTGTTCCTCCGGTAAACCAGATATTTTGTGTAACATCCAACTCACCACTCATCCCGAACCAATTGTTTCGTATGAATGTATACGAACCGTTTTCCTGCTGATAGGACGTGTAACTTTTATTATAATTAGGCAATGTTCCGGCAAAGGAAGCCTCCGGTAATAAATCAGCTTTAAACGTTCTATATTCCCAATAAGAAGTTTTTAATTCATTCTTTGCAACTATTGCATCTACACTATTGGATCTGGCTATTGCAATAGCTTCAGCTAAAGTTAACTTACGAGTACTCATAGAATCCGTCTGTTCGGAAGCCTGTTTAGCCTGTCCTTGCATAGCGAAGGCTAATGCCATCGCTAACAAGAACTTTCTAACATCTTTATTGTTTTTCCATGTAGAACACATGCAACTCAATCTTTTCATATATCATTTTTTTAGAATTATGATTATTCTTCATGTAAAGCTTCAGCCGGTTGAAGTTTCATTGCCTGTCTGGTAGGAAATAATATCCCTAATAATACCATTAAAGCCATTAATCCAAATGTTAACAACTGGCCGATTACAAACCGTAAAGCACACTCTTCCATCCTCGTACTAAAGGAAAGTCCGGCAAAATAAATATTCAGATTAACCAACAGTGCCGGAATCATAGCAATAACCAACAACATCAAACCTTCCGTAAACAATTGGTTTCTAACCTGTATGCGAGAACAGCCCAAAGCCATTCGCAAAGCAATCTCACCACGTCGCTGACGAATTCTGAACCAAAAAGAACCTATCAGTCCCAAGAAAACATTAAAAATAAAGAACGACAAAATTAATTGTGACGCTCGAATTTCCTGAGTCACTCCATTCGAAAAATCCGCATATTGCTTCTTCTCCTTATAGCTCTGGATATTAAACAAATAATATTCACCCGAATTCAATACTGGAGACATTTCTTTCATGAAACGTTCTTGAAAATTCACATCAGCATCCGGTCTTACACGAATAGTAAGGCGATAACTGCCCATATATGCATACCTTTCATTTGAAATAGGAGTAAAAATAAACGGTTGATATGCTCCATAGTCATCAAATTTCTGACGAGCACATACTCCGACTACTTTATAGTGAATGCCTTGATAGTAATCCATAAAAACTCGTCCCATCAGATTCCTATCGGAATGAAAAAGACTATCGGCAAAATCTTTAGTAATAATGGCAGGTTGCGGACTTGTCGTTTCATTCCATGTCTTGTCATTTAAATGACCTTCCAACATAGGAACACGAAGAATTTTCATATATTCAGGAGTAATATAACGAATATAAGAAGATGTAGCCCGAACACTATCCAATGTATATGCCTGAAACATACCTCCATCTCCATTATAAGGATCCGTACCTCCATAAACGAGAACACCTTCAACTCCATTATACTGGCCGATGAGACGAACCAGTTGATCCACTTCATTTCTACGAGCATTAGTCAAACTATCCGCATTATCATCAGTCATTTTAACATCATCATTTTTGTGTCCTATTGACACATCATAAAGATGTGAAATATCATAGCCTTTCGATCTACTAGCGGCCACATACGTAGTAAACAACACATCAACACTATACCACAGCATAATAAAAATTATGAATAATTCAGCAAATAACCAAGCATTACTCCGCCGCTGGTTCCAAATCTGTGTTAATATACTTTTTATCATCCTTTATTCTCTTTTTAAAATAGTTACAATATTCTTTCTTGTAGACCACCATGCCGGAAAAAATACCGACATAAGATTAAACAACAAACAAACCAGAAAAACACAAATTATAATTGCCGGACGGAAAAACATCCATATACCGACATTAAAATCACTTCCGGCTTTCAACGTAGATGTAGCAGCTAACAAGAAATCTTTGCACATTTCCATAATACCTATTGACAATAGGAATCCTAAAAGAGCACCGATTATACATAATATCAAATTCTCCAACAAAAGTTGTCGGATAAGTCTCCATCGATCTGCACCATATGCTTTACGAATACCGATTTCTTCTTGACGATGCTCCATTTGAGAGGATATAAGTCCACTGATATTTATAGCCGGAACAATTAAAACCAACATAATCAGAAAGGCAAAAAGAGCTCTTCGATCAATCCCTTTTTCACGGAAAAATTGTCTATTTGCATAAGTTGTACAATCATTTAATTGAAACGTATAATCGGCCAAATGTGAATTCATGTTTAAAAGTGAACGATCTATCTGGTCCATTATTTCATCTTCATTGACATTTTTCCTCCCAAGAATAATCGCTTGACAACTTGCTCCGCGAAATAAATCGTCTAGTGACAAAGTACTAGGTACAGGCATACCCATATTAAGAGGAATCCAAGCATCACTATAGGCATATGTAAATAAAGAACTGATATTTTCCGTTACACCTATTACCCTATAAGGCTTGAAGTTGCGAAAATAGGTTTTACCTATAGCGGCATCAGGAGAACCGAAAGCATCACGTGCCAATTTCTCACTGATAACAATAACTCCGGCATTTTCCACTTCACAATCTTCTTTGGTAAACGTTCGACCTGCCAATATCTTTATATCCATTATTTTCCAAAAGTTACTATCCGTCCACATCACTTGGCAACGTTTGCCTGTCTTATCAGAAGTTCCCAAAAAATTCCATTGCGTCGTATAATAACTTACGAGCTCCGCTCCGGGTAACTTATCAAACAAAGTTCTTGCTGCCGTAAGCGACAAGAAACTATTGCAATTACTGTTATCTGACGTTTTAAAAAAATAACCGTTGCCCGAAATAATCATTCTGTCACGATTTGTTTCGGGATGCATATTGTTTATATGAATATAATACGTCATATAAAATGTCATGGCAAAAGCAATGCTTATAGCAGTACCCAATACACTCACAATACTGAAAAAACGATTCTGCTTTATTAAATTCAGAGTTTGTTTTAATAATACATTCATTTCTTTCTTTTTTATTTATTCTTCATGCAAAGCTTCTGCAGGCTGAATTCTCATGGCTTTCCTTGCAGGGAACAAAATACCCAACAAAATCATTCCGACCATTAATACATAAGAGATCATTACACAAATAATGAATCGGTCAGCTTCTAAAGTCGTTCCATTATGATATTGATTTAATTCTGCTATAGCTAAATTCAAATCAGCAACAATTGCAACTATCGTAGACAAAGTCAATAATAAAACTCCTTCACTGAACAAACGCATGAAAACATTCCTATTTGTAGCACCTAATGCTTTATGAAGAGCTATTTCGCTTTTACGCCTTTGCGTACGGAACCAAAAAGTTCCAAGCAAACCTAGAAATACATTTATTAACAAGAAAGATGCTCCTACCGCAAAAGTTTTTATCCGGGTAGTCCATCCCATTTCGTAACTTTTACGAATATCGGCGAATGAACGGATATTTGTAATAAAAATATTACCTACACGTAATTGTCGTTCACTATCGTGCTTTAAATTTCCGATAAAATTATTATCCATATTTTCACGAACTCGTACACAAAGTTCTTCATGTGTATCATAATATTCCTGTGGGAACAAAGAGACAACAGAGAAACAATTTTTTGCTTCCTGATAATCACTGTAACGGACAGGTTGCAATGATGCCACCAACGTATACAATCTTGTTGAATCCTCTCCAAATTTAAAACCTTTGCCAATATAATCCGTCATCTTTCTCCCATAAGTGCTAAAACAATTATCGGAAGCCATTAAAACATGATCACCATTCAGCATCTTTGATAATTGTTCAGGTGATTCTCCTCTTTCACCATGATAACGAAAGACACGAAAAAAATCGGGCGATACGACACGACAAATAGTCCAATTCTGATCGGTACCGAAACTCATTGTATCCAGCTTCACAGACTGACTACTATTGCTTCCATTATAAGGATATGAATTCCGTGATAAACTTACGGCTTCAATTTCAGGCCGATGACTTAAACGTACCATTAACTCAGCCACATCAGCTGCTATAGCTGTAGAAGTGTCTCGTGATGCTATATATTCCGGGCTCTTTTTATCCAAGCTTGACATACCAAGTAAATAACAATGTTCCGTATTAAATCCTAAAGGCTCCAAGTAAACAGACAAACGAACATACAGCATATCAACGACATACCACATCACAACGCTTACTAAAAGCAATTCTATAAACAGGCTCACATTGTGTCCCCGTTCATTCCATACTTGAGAAAAAAGTTTTTTATTCATATCCCAAATCTTTTATTCTTTATCATCCTTATTTACCTCCCAAAGCATTTACGATAGCAGTTTTACTTGCTTTCCATGCAGGAAAGACACTACTCAGCAGATTCAATATAAAACAAAGCAACAATACCCAAGCAAATGTGCGAGGATTAAATAAGACCCAAGGATCAATAGCCGGAGCTACATTCAACATAGACGTACTCATATTAGTAAATAATTCTGCACTTCCCACATAACTGACTATCCAACAAAAGACCAACCCGATCAAACCTCCGGCAAATGTAAGCATTAAATTTTCCATTACTACCTGTCGCATAATCTCTGTTCGAGTTGCTCCAAAGGCTCTTCGAACACCTATTTCCGCTATTCTTCGACGTAAACGACTTTGTGTCATACTCGACAGATTTACAGCCGGAATAATCAATAAAACAAGCAAAGTAATAAACATACTACGATTTTCCTGTTTTACAGATGATTCATTATTTGCGGAAAAATGAAAAACTTCCGCCTCCTGCGTATCCGGTTGACCACGATAAAAAATGCTATCCGGGCGAATTGATGGATTGTAAACAGCGCGTAGTTTTTCACATTCCCGACGAATGGCATCAAAATCTTTACTGTTATGTGCCAAAATCACTACAGAAAATAACCCCATAACTCCATTATTCCATAAATTATTAACCATTTCAGTAGAGTTATAAGGAATCCATATCTGAGCATAAGCCGTTTCCGCCAATGGATTTACATCACGTACCACTCCGCAAATACGATAAGGTACATAATTTAATTCTACTTCTTTCCCTGTCACATTATCCGTTCCATATAATGCACGTGCCACACTGCTACTTACTACTGCCACTGCTTGTCCAGCTTTACTCTGAGCTGCTGAAATAGGTTTCCCATTCAAAAAAGCATAATTAAATATACGAAAAAAGTTATTATCTACCTGCTTTACATCTACTCCAACCGGAGTTTGTCCGGGAACAGAAGCTTGCATCGTGTCGAAAAAACGATTATAGGCAGAAACAGCCTCTGCCGATTTCAAGGCGAAAAAACATTCTTTTGCCGTTTTTAAGCTCATTGGCCCATTACTACTATCATTTGCACCTGATCCGCTTTCAGTTACGCTCATCCATTTTACATGCAGAAGACGATCACGATTACTTTCCGGGGCAAAGGGCACCGTCTGAACTTGACGGAGCATCACTTCCACCATAATGAGACAAACCGCCAACGAAGTCCCCAACATCGATAGAACAGTCAATAAAGGCTGTTGTTTCATCTGCCCCCAAGTTTGTTTAATTATTGTTTTCATTATTTGCCTTTCTCAATTGTTTTTAAGAAACCTGTCTACCATCAAAGAAACGAACCGTTCTTGAAGTCTGTTTTGCCTGTTCTTCATTATGTGTTACCATTACAATCGTACGCTGGTCTTCCTTATTAAGTTTATGAAGCAAATCCATTACCTCTGCCCCCATTTTACTATCCAAATTACCGGTCGGCTCGTCTGCAAGAATTATTTCAGGATTCCCAACTATAGCACGAGCTATTGCAACTCTTTGACATTGACCACCTGACAACTGAGTAGGCATGTGATGCATACGGTGGCTTAATCCAACTTTTTCAAGAACATCTTCTGCCAAACGACGACGTTCACGAGCACCAACCTTTCGATAAAGTAATGGTAATTCCACATTATCAATTACATTAAGCGAATTGACCAAATGAAAAGACTGAAATACGAAACCAAGTTTTTCATTACGAAAAGCTGCCAATGCCTTATCTTTCATTCCTTCAACACGAATTCCGGCTATTTCTACCGTACCACTTGTAGGCGCATCGAGTAATCCTATAATATTTAAAAGAGTTGATTTTCCACAACCGGAAGGTCCCATAATAGAAAGAAATTCTCCTTTTTCAACTTCCAAATTCACATTTTCCAACGCTACCGTTTCAATTTCATTTGTACGATAAATCTTGTTGATTTCTTTTAATGTAATCATAATTGTTATTTTACTTTTAATTTATTTTGATTCTTATATTCACTCATATCATTTATAACGACTTGATCGCCAACTTTCAATCCACCTTTCACTTCAACATATTCAAAGCTAGATTCACCTAACTCCACTTTCCGCTTTTTTATTTCGTTATTTCCATCCATCACAAAAATCCTGTAAGCACCCGGGCCTGTATAAAACGGTCCATTCGCAATACGCAAGACTCCTGCTTTTACTGAAGTCATCACATAGACATCTGTCTTTAACCCGGAACGCAACTGACTGTTGCTATCATCTTTGAGCTGAACCGTAAAGTCGATAACTCCATTTTTGGAAAGTGGCGTTACACTGCTAACCGAACCTTCCAATTTCTGATTTCCAACCTTCACGATGACTTTACCTCCAGCCGATACACGATCACCATATGAATCGGCAATCTCACAATCCACTTTAAAATGGCTCAAATCAGAGATAACAGCCACCTGCTGTCCTTGTGAAATCTGCATACCAACCTGATTATTGATATAAGTAAGAATGGCCTTCCTTGGAGATCGTATTTGAGCATCATCCAAAGTCCTCTTGATTTCAGCTAAAGCCTTACGGAAAATATTTAAATCCAATTCCTGTACTTTATATTCGGCATCACATGAAGCTTTTTCATTAATATATTGTTTCCTAAGTTGCTCCAATTCCAACCGGGCCACATTATAACTCAACTCTGCCTGATGTACTTTATCGGCCGTTCCCGCTCCGATACTATCCAAATAATGTTCATTGACAAGCTCTACTTTCATTCGATTTAACTTCATGGCAGAAACTTTTATTTGCATTTCCATATCTGTCAGCTTCGTGTTATGATTCACTTTCAATTGAGCAAGTTTATAACGACGCATCTCTTCTTCATCAAGACCCTTCTTGTAATCTGTTTCGGCCGTTTGCAAATCTAACTTAAGAATAGGTGTACCCACATATACAGAATCACCACCCTTCTTGTAAACCTCCATAATACGTGTATTGATAGGGGAATTGATAATTTCTTCATAGGCCGGAGTTACCTTACCGGAAGCACTGATACTCACTTCTATAATCCCCTTATCTACTTTCGAAAGAATAAGATCGCTACGCTTTACACTACTACGCATCCAACCGATCAATAAACCTATTGCTACAATGACCACAATTCCAATCACCGAAAAACGAATGATTTTCTTTTTTTTCTCTTTTAAGAGTGTTTGTTTAGGAATTTCTCTGTCCATAATTTTTATAATTCTTTTACTTTCAATATGCAAAAGACGTGCCAAAGAAATAACTAATTACAAATCAGAGATTTACATTAAAAATAAAGTGTTCGATATTGAACATTTCATTCAATATCGAACACTTTATACTCAAATTTATATTACTAAAAGATTTATTTTATAGTAAATAGACCTACACTTAACTCAAACGTCTTATACTAGACATTATAAATAATCAGTCAACTGAAACAACTTCATTCCGTTTGAACCTTTTATTAAAATGTAATATCCTTGTGGACATTTTTCTTTTAAAGATTTCTTTACTTCCTCAACATCTTTGAAAGTACGCTGTGTATGGTGAGTCAAAGCAAATTGATTACCTACAAACCATATGTTATCAAAGTGACAAGAATCTATAAAATCTACAATTTTCTGATGCTCTTCTAAACTAGCAGGTCCCAATTCACGCATATCACCCAAGATTGCCATCTTAGGAAAGACTTTCATATCTCTATAATTTGTCAATGCAGCCATCATACTGGTCGGATTGGCATTATAGGCATCTATAATAAGTTTATTACTCTTAGTATCTTTCAATTGAGAACGATTATTTTGAGGTATGTAACCACCCAAGGCCTTATCTATTTGTTCGGGAGCAACACCAAAATATAAACCGATAGAAACCGCAGCCAAAGCATTATCCACATTATAAGAACCTATTAAATGTGTATGAACCTCATGTTCGGAAGAATGTTTTTCACGCCAGCAGAAAGTTAAGTAAGGATCACAAACCGTTACCTCTCCACTCACTAAAAGATCATCATTATTTTGTTTTCCGTAACGTACGAGATTCAGACCCTTTGCAATATCATTCAGATAGGGATTATCATTATTAATAAAAACCGTACTATTTCCCCGTTGACGAAGATAATCATAAAGTTCTCCTTTCGTTCTAATAACCCCTTCAAAAGATCCGAAACCTTCCAGATGTGCCTTACCCACATTTGTTATAATACCATAATCAGGTTCAACAATATTCACTAAAGTTTTTATCTCACCAGGGTGATTGGCACCCATTTCTATCACCGCAATATCATGTTCGGAAGTCAAACGAAGTAAAGTCAACGGAACTCCGATATGATTATTAAAATTTCCCTGGGTATAAAGTACATTATACTTTTGCATTAAAACAGTAGAAATGAGCTCTTTAGTTGTAGTCTTTCCATTTGTTCCCGTAATACCTATAATACGGGTCCCCAGGCATCTCCGATGATGAGTAGCCAATTGTTGTAAAGCTTTCAACACATCCTCCGTTAACAAAATATTAGGATTGTTCTTATCAGCGAACTGAGGTTCATCGACTACAGCATAAGAACACCCTTGTTTTAAGGCCTGAGCCGCAAAAGTATTTCCGTCAAAAGATTCTCCTTTCAAAGCAAAAAAGATTGACCCAGCAGGACAATTCCGGCTATCTGTTGTTACAATTGGATGTTGCTGGAATATACGATATAAAGATTCTATTTCCATATTATTTTACACACATATGATTCTTTTTAAGATACAAAGTTAAAATAAAAATTAATAACATTACGTGTTAAAATCAAGAATTGTATGTACCTTTGCGATAAAGTAATAATTTTCATGGAAGGACTCGTATCTTATACTATCAATGTAAACGGACGGCTGATGGACCTATCGGAGCCACAAGTTATGGGCATATTAAATGTTACTTCTGATTCATTCTATGCAGCAAGCAGGCAACAAACCGATGAAGGAATTCTTAAAAGAGCACAACAAATATTGGAAGAAGGTGGCTCTATTATTGACATAGGAGCCTACTCGTCAAGACCGGGAGCTAATGATGTTAGTCTGAAAGAAGAAACTGAGCGTCTGTCACATGCTCTTGAATTGATACGTAATAAATATCCGAAAGCTGTTATTTCCGTAGATACGTTCCGCGCCGATGTAGCCCGTACCTGTGTGGAAAGATATAAGGTTGACATTATTAATGATATTTCAGCCGGCGAAATGGATAAAAAAATGTTCGACACGATTGCAGAATTGAATGTTCCATATATCATTATGCATATGCAGGGAACTCCACAAAATATGCAGAATAGTCCGCACTATAATAATTTAATTCAAGAGGTTTTTTATTATTTTTCAAAAAAAGTACAATTATTGCGAGACAAAGGCGTAAAAGACATTATTCTCGATCCGGGATTCGGATTTGGAAAAACGATTGAGCATAATTATGAATTACTCGACCACCTGCAAGATTTTGGTATATTTGAATTACCCGTTTTGGTTGGAATATCAAGAAAAAGTATGATATACAAATATATCGGAGGTTCTCCCGAAAGTTCATTAAACGGGACTACAATCCTAAATACCATTTCATTGTTAAAGGGCGCTAACATACTGCGTGTACACGATGTAAAAGAATGCATAGAGGTTGTAAAAATAGTCAAGAAAATGAAAGAGTGTGCAACACTTACTTCAAATAATCGATAAATAAAAGTAAAGTATATGTTTTTCGAGTTTGGAATAAAAGATTTTATAGATATTCTGTTAGTAGCACTCATGCTCTACTATATCTACAAACTGATGAAAGAATCAGGCTCTCTCAATATATTTATAGGAATCTTAGTCTTTATCGTAATCTGGTTATTTGTATCCCAAGTTCTGGAAATGAGACTTCTAGGATCAATCTTCGACAAATTGGTTAGCGTCGGGGTTTTAGCTCTTATTGTACTTTTTCAAGATGAGATTCGTCATTTTCTACTCACTCTAGGCACTCAAGGACAAGGACGTGCAAGCAAATTTATTCGGTTGATTACAGGGCGAAAAGCCGAAACCATTGAGAATGCGGATATTATGCCTGTTGTTTTGGCTTGTATGAGCATGAGCAAACAAAAAATAGGTGCTCTTATTGTAATGGAAAAATCTGTTCCTCTAAATGATATAATACGAACCGGCGACTACATTGACGCCAATCTTAACCAGCGTCTGATAGAAAACATTTTTTTCAAGAACAGTCCGCTTCATGACGGAGCTATGATCATCCGACATATGAGAATTGCAGCAGCCGGTTGTATTCTCCCTGTTTCACATGATTCGAATATTCCCAAAGCTTTGGGATTACGCCATCGGTCTGCCATGGGTATCTCACAAGAGAGTGATGCTATTGCAATTGTCGTATCGGAAGAAACAGGAGGTATATCTATAGCCTATCGTGGAGAATTTCATCTACGACTTTCTGCAGAAGAACTGGAGCAATTTCTCACTCAGACAAAAATCAATTAAGCATCAGACTCATATAAGGATGTTCCGGTTGAAGCAAATCAAAGGTCAATTCGGCTACAGTCAATGCTTTATAATGATGACGAAGTAATTTTTTACGAACGCAGGTTCCATTTTCTACCGTATAAAATCCATTATTTTCAGGGATAGCCTCATCTCGGATGAGTTCAATATATTTGCATTGATCGGGATAACGTGCAGCAAAAAGTCTTAAAATTTTTTCAACCTGAAGTATACGTGCCATACCTAATGAAATCTCATTATTTAATGACTGTTTATAACAGGTAAGTTCAGGTAAGGCAAAGACACGATTTGCTTCGTATAATAAAGAGATCCTAACGTTATCCGAATCAAAAAGCAATTCTTGTACTTGTGTCACGCCTCCCTGAGGATAACAAAAAGCCAAACCAACAATATGTTCTTCCTCTTTTGCGACTAAAAGTTTCCCCTTTGATAATCGTAAATCATCTATTATAACATAAAAATCTTCTTTTGTGTGCTGTAAACAGGCTGACCGACGAAACATTCTCTCATTAAAATAATCATATATTTCATCCATATTTTCTTGCATCGTAAGATCTACGATTATAATTTGTGAATTCGGTTGAGCCGCAATCCACTCTACTCCAGATTCTGCATAAAAAAAAGTTACGGCATAGCCATATCTATTATAATAACCTTTCAACCATTCCTCAGCCGGAATTAGAGTACTGATGAGTGCATTTTCTCTCGCCATTTGCCGATGAGCCTCCGCCAGTAAACATGGCATATATCCTTGGTTTCTAAAATCAGGATGTGTACAGACACCTGAGACATATGAAATAGGAATCTCACAACCAAATAATGTCATGGTATAAGGAATCCGTTGCAAAGAAGCGATTAAACGATCACCTATCCACAAAGCCTGATTTCTGTCTTCGGTGAAACGACGACGAAAATAAAGTTCTACAAAATCTTCACTGTCCGAAAAACAATGACGCCATAAGTTTCTGGTTTCATCTTTACTATCTCTCATAATTATATCTCCGACTTAAGCTCCACACAACATTTTTCCAATAACACAAAAGGATGATATGAAAGTTTTGCCTTACGCAAACCGTCAATACCCAAATCTTCCTCTCTATTTATATAAATATATTCTTCCGGTAAATGACGGGCAAATTCATAATTTATCATTGTATATGCCCCCTCTATAACCGTAGAAGCTTTTTCCACACAAACATCGAAAGTTTCTTCATTTATTAAAGCTCCATAAGTAAATGCTATAATATTACCATCCACATGAAGAACTCCTCCTTTCAATTCAAGTTCTTCCATATGATTTAACGCTTCTGTCATTGATCTTCTCTCTGCTTCAAGGGCTTTCTGTTCCTTATTATCGTTTACATTGTACCAAGCCGTTTCCAACATTAAACATTCGGGTACCAAATCCGGAGTAAGCTCTTTATATTCATAATTTGGATAATTGCGAATAAAACGATTCACAAAATTTCGCTTAGGTTGATATTTCTTACCTGCAAGTGTTGCTAAATCTGTGCGATGATAGATATAATCAAAATATTCCCGTTGAGGTGTAAAAACAAAAGCATCTGGCATAACATCGTCCAAATCAGCACGCATCCCTTGACTAACACCAAACATACGGAAAGTATGTCCTAAACACCTTGCATCATCAATGACTGCTTTCAAGACAGCTTTCAAATCACCTCTACCGACAGGCATCATATAGGCGAACTCACCTTCGAGCTTATATCTCAATAAAAGAAATCCTTCATATTCCGCGTATTCAGTTTCATAAAGAAACCACCAACTATATAGATTTGCAAATGATAAATCACAATTTCGTCGTCGACTATTTAAAGTATATCTCTGAATGATGGACTTTGCCGACATCGTTAACTTCTGGAATCCTATCATAAAAGGATAAATTAATTGTTTGGAAGCAAAAATAAAAAGAAAATAACTACTATAGATAAGACTCTAAAGTTTTTATTTGTTAAATATATAAATAATCCCTATTTTGCCATGTAGATATTGCAAAAATACGTATTTTTGTAACTCGAAAAAAGTTAAGGAGAGGAAAAACACTTTTTGATTATTGATCTTTATAATATATAAACAAATATGGACATTATTAATGAAATTATTGCACGCGCAAAAGCAAGCAAACAACGCATCGTACTTCCAGAAGGGACGGAAGAACGCACTCTAAAAGCAGCAGACAGAGTCATTGCTGATGGTATAGCAGACTTAATTATTATCGGGAAGCCTGAAGAAATCAAGGCTGCAGCTCAAAAATTAAGTTTAAAAAATATAGATAAAGCAACGATACTTGATCCAGATACTAATCCCAAAAAAGAAGAATATGCTCAATATCTCTATGAACTTCGCAAAAAGAAAGGGATGACCATAGAAGATGCCCGCAAATTAGTTCTTGATCCTTTGTATCTTGGATGTATGATCATAAAAAGTGGAGATGCCGATGGTCAATTAGCCGGTGCACGCAATACGACAGGTAATGTTTTACGCCCTGCACTACAAATTATTAAAACTGTTCCGGGCATTACTTGCGTATCCGGAGGAATGCTTCTAATCTCTAAAAATAAAGAATATGGAGAAAATGGGATATTGGTTATCGGAGATGTCGCAGTAACCCCTGTTCCTGATGCTGACCAATTATCACAAATCGCCGTATGTACAGCCCGTACAGCACAAGCTGTAGCAGGATTTAAAGATCCACGTGTTGCTATGTTAAGCTTCTCAACAAAAGGTTCTGCAAAACATGAAGTTGTGGACAAGGTAAAAGAGGCATTGGTCAAAGCGCAAGCCATGGCTCCAGACTTAAAAATTGACGGTGAAATGCAAGCTGATGCAGCTCTCGTTCC
The DNA here is from genome assembly GCA_964555225.1 of uncultured Bacteroides sp. Classification (GTDB taxonomy): domain Bacteria; phylum Bacteroidota; class Bacteroidia; order Bacteroidales; family Bacteroidaceae; genus Phocaeicola_A. The sequence goes on along the minus strand of CAZKSK010000001.1, from coordinate 15,738 downwards.
TTCAATTGGAGAAAGCAAAGCTCCAGGTTCTAAAATTGCCGGACATGCTAATGTTCTTATTTTCCCTAATCTGGAAGTAGGAAACATTAGTTATAAAATGGTTGAACGTTTAGGTAATGCCGAAGCTGTCGGTCCGGTTCTTCAAGGAATGGCCAGCCCTGTAAATGATTTATCTCGTGGATGTTGTGTAGAAGACATTTACAGAATGATTGCTATTACCTGCAACGAGGCCATAGCCCTTAAAAAATAATAAATCATACATTATGAAAATACTAGTTTTAAATTGTGGAAGTTCTTCTATCAAATACAAATTATTTGAGATGAAGACCAAGCAAGTATTAGCTCAGGGTGGAATTGAAAAAATAGGATTGAAAGATTCTTTCTTAAAATTAACATTGCCTAATGGTGAAAAGAAAATATTAGAAAAAGATATTCCGGAACATACTCGTGGTGTTGAATTTATTTTCAGTGTACTAACCGATTCCCAATATGGAGCCCTAAAATCACTTGATGAATTGGATGCGGTTGGTCATCGTATGGTACATGGAGGAGAACGTTTTAATCAATCCGTTATTCTAAATAAAGAGGTTTTGGATGCCTTTACGGCATGCAATGATTTAGCACCACTTCATAATCCGGCAAATCTAAAAGGAGTAAATGCCGTAAGCGCTTTATTACCCAACCTACCTCAAATAGGAGTTTTTGACACGGCATTTCACCAAACGATGCCTAACTACGCATATATGTATGCCATTCCATATGAACTATATGAAAAATATGGGGTTCGTCGCTATGGTTTCCATGGAACATCTCATCGCTATGTCTCACAACGAGTATGTGATTTTTTAGGTGTAAATCCTGTCGGGAAAAAGATTATCACCTGCCACATTGGGAATGGCGGTTCTATTTCTGCTATCAAAGACGGTAAATGTATGGATACAAGCATGGGGCTTACTCCATTGGAAGGTTTGATGATGGGAACCCGTTCCGGTGATATTGATGCCGGAGCTGTCACTTTTATTATGGAAAAAGAAGGTTTGAATCCTACCGGAATTTCAAACTTACTCAATAAAAAATCCGGATTATTAGGAGTCTCAGGAATTTCATCGGACATGCGTGAAATTGATTCAGCTGTTGATGCCGGAAACCCGAAAGCAATTCTGGCACAATCTATGTATTTTTACCGCATTAGGAAATATATCGGAACCTATGCAGCTGCATTAGGAGGTGTCGATATTATTGTCTTCACAGGAGGTGTTGGAGAAAATCAGTACCAATGTCGTTCCGAAGCCTGCAAAGGATTGGATTTTATGGGAGTAATACTCGATCAAGAAAAAAACAAAAAAATCCGAGGTGAAGAAGCTATCATTTCAACATCCGATTCAAGAGTCACAGTTTGCGTTATTCCAACGGATGAAGAACTTATGATTGCCAGTGATACTCTTCATTTATTGCAAAATAAATAGATCCATTTATTTTAATTTTGAACGGTCCCTAAAAAACCATAAATTTTTAAGGACCGTTCAATTATAGTAAACTGTCACCTTCAACATAATTTTCCAGAAAAATATGTTCTCCGTCAAAAACAGCATAGGAGAACAAATTAATCCAATCACCAAGAATCATCATACGGGTATCATTGGTAAGCTGTAAATCCAATTCTATATGGCGATGACCGTAAATAAAATAATTTACACTAGGATGTGTTTTCAAATATTCTTTCGTATAAAGGACCAAGTATTCCTTATTTTCACCCATATATTCCGGTTCTTTGCCATTAATTCTCTTCAAACGGCTATGTTTGGCCCACGTCAAGCCTAATTCAACACTCCAACGAGGATGTATGGCAGAAAAAACACGCTGTAACATTGTACTATGGAAAATTTTACGGAGAAATTTATAATTAATATCAGGATCACCCAATCCATCTCCATGAGCCAAATAAAATATTTTTCCACAAATCTCACAGGTTAAGGGTTCTCTGTGAATAATCATACCACATTCTTTTTCAAAATAATCTTTACACCAAATATCATGATTACCAATAAAGAAATGTACTTCTACCCCAAGATCGGTCAATTCGGATATTTTACCGAGAAAGCGAGTATATCCCTTTGGCACTACAAGTTTAAACTCATACCAATAATCGAACATATCACCAAGGAGATACACCGCATCAGCCTTATTCTTAATATTATCCAAGAAATTGACTAAACGGCGTTCGTGCGTACGGCCATGATCAATAGCACGAGAGCCCAAATGAGCATCTGAAAGAAAATATACATTTTTCATGGTTATTGTATTTTATTTTATTACATGTAACCAAGGTCCAATTTGGCCTCTTCACTCATCATATCTTTATTCCATTCAGGTTCAAAAACTAAATTTACTGTAGCAGAAGTCACTCCGTCTACAGATTCAAGTTTTTGCCTCACATCCTCCATAATGAAATCTGCCGCCGGACAGCTAGGAGCTGTTAATGTCATGTCAATAAGAACTTCTCCATTATTTTCCACTTCAATCTTATAAATAAGTCCCAAATTGTATATATCTACAGGAATCTCCGGGTCATAAACTGTTTTAAGCATTTTTATGATACCTTCTTCTATCCTTAATTTTATTTCTGAATCCATATTAAAAATAATTATATCGCAAAAATAACAACTTTCTCCATATTTTCCCGATATTTGTTTAATAAAAGAATTTCCATTTCATGAAAAATCTTGTTAAAAATAATAAAGGTGAAAAGAATATACAAATTCTTCGTAAATATGAGAACTATCTTCGACTGGAAAAATCTCTTTCTGCAAATACGGTTGAAGCATATTTCAAAGACTTGGATAAATTGCTACTTTATCTGTCAACAGAAAATATAGACATTCTAAATGTTTCTCAAGAGGACTTACACCATTTTCTAGCGGGGCTACGAGATATCGGAATACATCCTCGATCACAAGCCAGAATTCTCTCAGGTGTTCGTTCTTTTTACAATTTCCTTCTATTAGATGATTTTATACAAACCGACCCTACCGAACTTCTGCAAGCACCAAAAATTGGTTTAAAATTACCTGAAGTTTTAACTTTAGAAGAAATTGATGCTATTATAGGTTCTATAGACAGAGGAAAAATCGAAGGTCAACGAGACCGTGCCATTTTGGAAACATTATATAGTTGTGGACTGCGAGTCAGTGAGTTATGCAACTTAAAAATATCGAATTTATATCTGGATGAAGAATTCATTAAAGTAGTAGGGAAAGGAAATAAAGAACGATTAGTACCGATTTCTGCAAGAGCAATCCACGAACTTCAACTTTATTTTTACGATAGGAATCAAATTGACATCAAACCGGGTTACGAAGATTATGTTTTCATAAGTTCACGACTAAAAAAGCCACTTTCACGAATTATGATTTTTCACATAGTTAAAGAACAAGTAAGACTCGTGGGAATTAAAAAAAATGTCAGCCCACATACTTTCAGACATTCATTTGCAACGCACTTGCTGGAAGGAGGAGCTGACTTGCACGCCATTCAATGCATGCTAGGACACGAAGATATTTCGACTACTGAAATTTATACACATATAGACAGAGAAATGTTAAGAAGTGAAATTATGGAACATCACCCTAGAAATATTCGATATAGGGAAGAACATGGCTTCTAATTTTAACATATAAGGCCAAATAATTATCTAAAATAAATATAAAAATACGACAATTATCCACATGCTCTATATTTTTAGTTATCTTTGCAAAAAGTAAAATTCAAAATATATAATTTTAATATACCAAATTAATTATGGCTAAAAAATTTTATTTGCCGCTTTTAATGCTGGCTATTCTAGTGATGACATCCTGCAGTAGCAAGATGGGCGCACTCAAGTCTAGTTATTTTACTACTACACCTGAAGTTCTTGAGGCTGTAGGTGGTAAAGTCCCTGTTACGATCAATGGACAATTTCCTGAAAAATTTTTCAAGAAAAACGTTACTTTAACTGTTACTCCTGTTTTGAAATGGGATGGAGGACAAGTAGAAGGTGAACCTGCTATTTTCCAAGGAGAAAAAATAGAAGGCAATTACAAAACTATTAGCTACAAGAATGGAGGTAATTTTGTAATGCGTTCTAATTTCAACTACCAACCTGAAATGGAAAAGTCAGAGTTATATTTGAACTTCAAAGTACAGAAAAAAGGCAAAACTTATGATTTACCTCCAGTAAAAATTGCAGATGGTGTTATTTCAACCTCTGAATTAGTTAAAAACACTTTATCAAGTGCAAATACAACAACTGCAGAAGATGCATATCAACGTATCATTAAGCAAAAGAAGGAAGCTAATATCATGTTTTTGATTCAGCAGGCTAATTTACGTCAAAATCAATTAAAATCTGAAGGCATGAACGATTTTAATAAAACAGTAAAAGACGCAAATGCCGATACCAAAGGAAAAGCTATTGAAAATATCGAAATTTCCGCATATGCATCACCTGATGGAGGTGTTTCCTTAAATGACAAACTAGCCAACAAGCGTGAAAACAACACAACCGGTTATTTAAAGAAACAACTTAAGAAAGATAAAATCAATACGAATGTAGATAGTAAATATACGGCACAAGACTGGGAAGGTTTCCAAGAATTGGTTTCCAAATCTAACATTCAAGACAAAGACTTAATTCTTCGAGTTCTTTCTATGTATCAAGATCCTGAAAAGAGAGAATCTGAAATTCACAATATGTCAGCTGCATTTAGAGATTTAGCAGATGATATTCTTCCTCAACTTCGTCGTTCACGTTTAACTTTGAACTATCAGTTAATCGGTCGTTCAGATGAAGAAATCAATGAAACTTTAAAAAATGACCCGAAAGCTTTAAATATTGAAGAGCTTCTTTATTCTGCAACTTTAACGAATAAAGATAGTGAAAAGAAAGATATCTATACCAAAGCCACCGAATACTTTCCACAAGATTTCCGTGCTTATAACAACCTAGGAGAACTTGCTTATCGCGAAGGTAATTATTCTGAAGCTGCCAACTATTACAAGAAAGCTGTTGAACTGAATCCTAATTCTGCTGAAGCAAATACCAATTTAGGCCTTCTCGCTTTGGTTAACGGAAATAAAGATGCAGCTACCACATATTTGGCTAAAGGAACGGGAGCAAAAACTTTAAATGAAGCTTTAGGTAACTTATACATAGCTCAAGGTCAATATGATCGTGCTGTAAATTCTTTCGGTGATACAGCATCTAATAGTGCTGCTTTAGCTCAGATTCTTTCGAAGAATTATTCTGCAGCTTCAACTACATTGAGCAACATCAAAGATGGTGATGCTTACACTAGTTATTTAAAAGCTATTGTTGGTGCCAGAACTAATGATACTTCTGCTGTTATCAATAATTTAAAAGACGCTATCAACCAGAAATCTGCACTGGCAAAAAGAGCTGCTAAAGATTTGGAATTCGCCAAATATTTTACCAACTCTGATTTCCAAAGTTTGGTAAAATAACGAAATGAAAAATTATTTCATATTACTTACTATAATCACCATGGTCTTTTGTTCTTGCAAGGACCATGGTGATTCTTTTCATTTAAATGGGGATCTAAAAAGTTTTCAAAACAAAAGTATCTATATTTTTAGTGAAAGCGAAAAACACCCACAAATAGATACAGTATCTGTCAAAAATGGTAAGTTTATTTATGAAATAAATATAGACACAATAATTCCTTTAACTATTCTTTTCAATAAAGGAAAAGATGATTTTGTAGTTTTTGCAAATAAAGGATATAAAGTAACTTTTACGGGAAACCCGTCACAACCATCTTCATTAAAAGTCAGTGGAGGAAAGCTGAACGAAGAAATGAACTTATTTCGTTCACAAATATTTTCACTAAAGGATCATATCCAAATAAAAAAAGTTGCTGAATCATTTATCAAGAATCATCCTGCATCTGAAATTAGTGTGTATCTGCTAAATAAATATTTCATACAGGAAGGAGACGATAAAAACAAAATTCAATCTCTCATTGCAGGATTAAATAATAAATTTCAAAACAGTGATATAATACAACGGGTACTTGACCAACTAGGTAATCAAAAAAACAGTGATATTGATGCCAATGCTCCTACCTTCTTTTTCCAAAGAATGAATGAACCCCCTGTGAGTAATTATGATTTCAACAATAAAATTCTTCTTATACAATTTTGGGCAAGTTGGAATTCTAAAAGTATTAATATGATGAAAACAGGCATTGCACTTAACCAAAAATATGGAAATAACAAACTTGCTGTTTTGAATGTATCTCTTGACCTCGATAAAAGCTCTTGGAAACGAAATATTGCAAATGATTCTCTAAGCATGAGAAAAAATGTATGCGACTTCAATGGCTGGGAGGGAAGTATGATCAAATCTTACGGAATAGATAAAATTCCATCAAATATTTTAATTAACAACAAACAAAAAATAGTCGGCAGAGATTTATTCGGTAAAGACTTAACAGACAGATTATCAGCTCTTACATTATCTATAAATTAAAAATAAACTACTCATGCTTGTAAAGACATATGGAGCCGCCTTACAAGGAATAGATGCTACTATTGTTACTATCGAGGTCAATTCCTCGAGAGGCATTAAATTTTTTCTTGTCGGATTACCTGACTCAGCTGTAAAAGAAAGCCATGAAAGAATCATTTCTGCTCTACAAGTAAACGGATATAAATTTCCAACAACACAAATAGTTGTAAATATGGCACCGGCAAATATCAGAAAAGAAGGTTCTGCATACGATCTTCCACTCGCTATAGGTATTATGGCATCCGCTAAAATGGTATCAGAAGAAAAGCTTTCTCAATATGTAATTATGGGTGAATTAGGATTAGACGGAAGCCTCCAACCTATTAAGGGGGCACTTCCTATTGCAATTACAGCCCGTTCTCAAAATTTTGAAGGACTTATCCTACCAAAACAAAATGCACGTGAAGCGGCAGTTGTTAATAAACTAAAAGTATACGGTGTCGATAATATCAAAGAAGTCATTGAATTTTTCAACAATGAAAAAATAATAGAACAAACAATCGTAAATACACGACAAGAATTCTATGATCAACAAGAAGATTTTGAATTTGATTTTGCAGATGTAAAAGGACAAGAAAATGTGAAAAGAGCATTAGAAGTAGCAGCAGCAGGCGGACATAATTTAATTATGATTGGAACTCCCGGGAGTGGAAAATCTATGATGGTAAAACGATTGCCATCTATTCTTCCTCCATTGTCATTAGGAGAGAGTCTTGAAACGACTCAAATTCATTCTGTTGCCGGAAAACTTAATAAGAATTCTTCACTCATAGCTCGACGTCCTTTCCGATGCCCCCATCATACTATATCAAGTATTGCACTTGTAGGTGGTGGAGTGAATCCGCAACCAGGAGAAATAAGTTTGGCACATAATGGAATTTTATATGCAGATGAACTACCCGAATTTAACAGGCAATCATTAGAAGTACTTAGACAACCGTTGGAAGATCGGAAGATTACCATCAGTCGGGCAAAATACACAGTGGAATATCCTGCTTCGTTTATGTTTATTGCATCTATGAATCCATGTCCTTGTGGATATTACAATCATCCAACAAAAGCTTGTGTTTGCAACCCCGGTCAAATTCAACATTATCTAAATAAAGTATCCGGCCCCTTAATGGATAGAATCGACATTCAAATAGAAATTGTCCCTGTTTCTTTTGAAGATCTTTCAAAAAAAGAAAAGGGAGAAAGTAGCGCAGATATCAGAAAACGAGTTATTAAAGCACGTAGGATACAGGAACAAAGATTTGCACAAACTCCGGGCATTTATTGCAATGCCCAAATGTCATCACGACATTTAAACCAATATGCACAAATAGATGAAAAAAGCATTGATTTACTACGCAATGCCATGCAGAAATTAAGTTTATCGGCAAGAGCATACGACAGGATTTTAAAAGTATCCAGAACAATCGCAGACTTAGATAATTCAAAACATATTTTATCATATCATATAGCAGAAGCTATTACATACAGAAACTTAGATAGAGAAAACTGGGCCGGTTAAAAATATATACAAAGCTTATTTTTTGTAGATGATTCAAAATCAATTATCTTTGCAAATTATAAAAGTCGTAAGATAAGAAAGGAATCGAAATAAGATGGAAAAAAAATTTAAAAGGACTACCGTCACTTCTGCACTGCCTTATGCAAACGGTCCTGTTCATATAGGTCATTTGGCCGGAGTTTATGTACCTGCCGATATATACGTGCGCTATCTTCGTTTAAAAAAAGAAGATGTACTTTTTATTGGAGGTTCTGACGAACATGGCGTGCCCATTACCATTCGAGCAAAAAAAGAAGGCGTTAAACCTCAAGATATTGTAGATCGCTATCATACCCTCATTAAAAAATCTTTTGAAGAATTCGGAATTTCCTTTGATATTTACTCGCGAACAACATCTAAAGTTCACAAACAAGTAGCATCTGATTTCTTTAAAACATTATACGACAAAGGCATATTTATTGAAAATACGTCTATGCAGTATTATGACGAAGAAGCTAAGACATTTCTGGCTGACAGATATATTACTGGCGAATGTCCTCATTGCCACGCACAAGGAGCTTATGGCGACCAATGTGAAAAATGCGGAACAGCTCTTTCTCCGACTGAACTGATAAATCCTCAAAGTGCAATCAGCGGAAGCAAACCTATATTAAAGGAAACCAAGCATTGGTATCTTCCTTTAGACAAATATGAAGGCTGGCTCCGTAAATGGATTTTGGAGGAGCATAAAGAATGGCGTCCAAACGTTTATGGGCAATGCAAAAGTTGGCTGGATATGGGATTAAAACCAAGAGCCGTGACTCGTGATTTAGATTGGGGTATTCCCGTCCCTTTGAAAGAGGCAGAAGGAAAAGTCCTTTACGTATGGTTTGATGCTCCTATAGGATATATATCAAACACGAAGGAGCTCCTCCCTGATTCTTGGGAAAAATGGTGGAAAGATCCCGAAACACGCCTTATTCACTTCATTGGAAAAGACAATATTGTTTTTCACTGTATTGTATTTCCTGCGATGTTAAAAGCCGAAGGAAGTTACATTTTACCGGATAACGTTCCCAGTAATGAATTTTTAAATTTAGAAGGTGATAAAATATCTACGTCACGGAACTGGGCTGTTTGGTTAAATGAATATTTAATAGATTTCCCTGGGAAACAAGATGTTCTTCGTTATGTCTTAACAGCAAACGCTCCCGAAACTAAAGATAATGATTTTACTTGGAAAGATTTCCAAGCTCGTAACAACAATGAATTGGTTGCTATTTATGGGAATTTTGTCAACAGAGCTTTAATCCTTACTCAAAAATATTTCAACGGGATAGTACCTACATGCGGAGAATTAACAGATTACGATCACAAAACATTAAGTGAATTTGTGGATGTGAAAAAAGAAGTTGAAAAACTTCTGGACAACTTCAAATTCCGTGATGCTCAAAAAGAAGCAATGAATTTAGCACGCATCGGAAATAAATATCTTGCTGATACAGAACCTTGGAAACTCTGCAAGACTGACATGGAGAGAGTAAAAACTATCCTTTATATTTCATTGCAGCTTGTAGGAAATTTAGCTATTGCATTTGAACCTTTTCTACCTTTTAGCTCAAACAAACTTCGTAAAATGATTAATCTGAAGACTATGGAATGGGAAGAATTGGGAAGTACCAATCTTTTACCGGAAAACCATGTATTAGGAACTCCAGAACTTTTATTCGAAAAAATAGAAGATAGTGTAATTGAAGCTCAGGTTCAAAAACTACTTAATGCCAAAAAAGCTAATGAAGCAGCTAATTACAAGGCAAATCCTATCCGTGAAACCATTGAATATGATGATTTCGCAAAATTGGATATCCGTGTAGGTACTATTTTAGAATGTAAAAAAGTACCTAAAGCTGATAAATTACTTCAATTTAAGATTGCCGACGGATTGAAGAACAGAACAATTATAAGCGGTATTGCTCAACATTACAAACCGGAAGATTTGGTTGGTAAACAAATCTGTTTTGTTGCAAATTTGGCTCCACGCAAATTAAAAGGGATCGTATCTGAGGGAATGATTCTCTCAGCCGAAGATTTCGATGGAAAACTATCAGTTATAATTCCTGAAAAAAAAGTTAAACCCGGAAGTGAAGTGAAATGAAAAAACTCCTTCTATATAATCTGAAACACGAGAAGGAAGAGCAAGTTTTAGAACTCTGTTCCTCCTTACATATAACTGTAATTGTAATTAAAAAAGAAGATTATCTGGAATCATTAGGCGCACTACTGAAAATTCAAGGTACTCATAGGATAAATATTCCTTTCACCGGATTTCCTTTTACTGAAGAAATGATGATTTTTCATAATTTCAAAGAAAAAGAATTAGATAACTTTTTGGAAAAATATCATACAAAAAAAATTGGAAAAATAGATCTAAAAGCGCAAACTACTCCTTATAATATAGAATGGAATTCTCTAAAAATCCATGATGAACTGACACAAGAAAATAAAATTATGTCTCAAATGTAAATTGTTCATGACTACGCAGACATTGAAAGATAAAACCGCGAAAGGATTGATATGGGGAGGACTTAATAACGGAATCCAACAAATACTCAATCTTATCTTCGGAATCTTTCTGGCTCGCCTTCTGTCTCCGAACGATTATGGCATGGTGGGAATGCTGGCTATATTTTCGGCTATGGCCAGTGCTTTGCAAGAAAGCGGCTTTACTATGGCACTTGCCAACAAAAAAGAAGTTTCCCATAAAGATTATAATGCGGTTTTTTGGTTTAGCTTCTTAACAGGATTAACTCTCTACCTTATTCTTTTTTTCTGTGCACCATTAATCGCACATTTTTATCATCAACCGAAATTGATTCCGTTATCCAGATTTCTTTTTTTAGGATTTTTGCTCTCAAGTTCAGGTATTGCTCATCATGCAGTTATCTACAGAAATTTACTTATTAAGCAGAAAGCTATTGCACAAATGACAGCATTAATCATCTCTGGCATTGCAGGCGTTACGATGGCATTTAATGGAATGGCTTATTGGGGTATTGCTACTCAAAGTATTCTTTATGTAGCAATAACCAATGGACTTTACTGGCATTTTTCGAAATGGACACCAAGTCTTTCTATTGATTTTACACCTTTGAAAGGAATGTTTATTTTCAGCAGTAAATTACTATTGACAAATCTTTTCAATGTAGTTAATAATAATATATTTTCTGTATTGTTAGGACGTTTCTATACTACGGCAGAAGTCGGTTTCTACTCTCAAGCAAGCAAATGGCATTTGATGGGTTATTCTACTATTAACAATACCATCAACGGGATATCCCAGCCTATCTTAGCTAAAGTTTCGGATGACAAAGAACGTCAATTGAGAATTTTCAGAAAAATGCTACGCTTCACAGCCTTTCTTTCTTTTCCTGCCATGTTAGGACTAGCTCTAATAGCAAAAGAACTTATAATCATTACTATTACAGATAAATGGCTACCATGCGTCACTATTTTGCAGATACTTTGTATATGGGGGGCTTTCTACCCAATCAATTCACTCTATTCATATCTACTTATTAGCAAAGGGAAATCAAATGTGTATATGTGGAATACAATAGGGCTAGGACTGCTACAAGTGATCACCATGATAGCGTGCTGCAAATTTGGACTAACTATCATGTTATTGATATATGTTTCCATAAATATATGCTGGTTAGGATTTTGGCATTATTTCGTACAAAAAGAAATCGGGCTTACCTGGTGGCAAAGTTTTAGGGATATAATTCCATTTACCACTGCAGGGCTCGGGACAATCGGTCTGACTTATTGGTTAACTTTACCTATAAATAATGTAATCATTTTAGTGATTTGTAAAATTATAATAGCCATTTCAATATACAGTATCATCATGATAGTAGCTAAAGTACAAGTATTCAAAGACACAATAGGTTACATTCTAAAAAGAAAATTATAAACTCTTTAAAAAATCTCTAGCCACGGCTCCTCGATGATTTATATCCAACGGAAGCACATCTTTCATATTTTCGGGTAAACAATCAATTGCTTTACCATTCGGATATTTAAGCTTCAAAAGAAAAACACTAGGACCACAAGTTATGCTACCTATAAAGGAACTTGCATTCATCAAAATCTGGACAGAAACCAATAATTTAGCTATGTTTTGTTTTTTATAATCTTTGTTCATTGTAACAAACTTCTTATGATCATAACCACGTTCATCAGGACGACAAAGGGTTCTCCATTCACGATCTTCACTTTTAGCTTTTAGTGCTTCAACATTTCGATAATCATCTGTAAGTATAAAAACACAAGATTCGGGTATCTTCAAAACAGAATTCAGATATAATTCTTTAGAAATAAGTTCTGTTTCAGTAATTTTATCCCCGCCCCGAATTTGGCAACCCAAATAAGAAGCTGGCAATGACAAATCTCTCAATGCTTGTTGATATATAAAAGAAGTATAATCATTAAATCTCCAAATCATCCGAGTCAATTCACTAAATGCAAAAATATAATCGCCATCAATGCCCAATTCCGGTATGTAAAAGTGCTTGCGATAATCGAAATGAACATCTTGTGTCAGCAATGTTTTTTCTTTATAATGTAAAAAACAATACATTTTTGCCACGATTCCCAAAATAATGAATTTACATTTCCACAAAATAAAACTGTAAGAACGGCGCTTTCGCACAGCACTAAGTATTGTGCCCCAATCGGGAATTCGATGAAAATTAAACCAATGATGAAATTTTTCGTGAGATTCTTCACAGAAAGGAAGAAAAAATTCACTCCAGCCCTCGCCAGTTCCGAAATTAGCATCATCCGAATAAAGTTTAAAACAGATATGTCTATCCAGACAATCCAACATGGCATTCACCATATAAGTATATTCTGTAAAAAAACCGGCATTATAACCCAAATGAAAAATCAATTTTTTATGATATGAGTTATTAAGCTCCGCATATTGTTCTATATTCATGAATTTCAATTTACTTCTAATAAACAAAAATACTTAGCTGTGATGAATTATGCAAATCAAAGAAAAATAACTTTTCATTTATCTTTAATAAAAAAGAGAAATACCTCTCTTGAATAAACTCTCTTACAATCTTTGCCATCTCACATAAAACCCTTATTTTTGCTTTCAAAGAAACTCTTCTTGAATATGAGAAAAAATATCGGGGTTATTTTGGCCGGAGGTACAGGTAGCCGTTTAGGGCTGTCCACACCCAAACAATTTTTCAAAGTAGCTGGAAAAATGGTGGTGGAACACACCATAGATGTCTTTGAAAGAAATCCGAATATAGATGAAATAGCAATTGTTTCAAATCCGTTCTATATCTCTGAGTTTGAGAATATGACACTTCGTAACGGATGGCAAAAGGTAAAAAAAATCCTTCAAGGAGGAAAAGAACGCTACGATTCTAGTCTTTCAGCTATCCGTTCCTATGAAAATGAAGAAGTGAACCTTATTTTCCATGACGCAGTTCGCCCTCTGGTCAGTCAACGAATCATAGATGATGTGACGAATGCCTTACTACAATATAATGCCATAGATGTTGCCCTTCCTTCAGCTGATACAATTATTCAAGTAGAAGGTGACTTCATTCAGAATATTCCCGACCGTTCAAAATTAAAAAGAGGTCAGACTCCTCAAGCCTTTTATATAGAAACTATCCGCGAGGCCTACGACATAGCTCTAAAAGATCATAACTTCAAAGCAACTGATGACTGTGGAGTGGTAAAAAAATATCTTCCGGAGACTCCTATTTATGTCGTTACAGGAGAAGAAAGTAATATGAAGCTTACCTATAAAGAAGATACCTATCTGCTTGACAAATTTTTTCAACTTCGAAAAAGTCAAGTAGAAAATATTTCTCTCACAACGAATGAACTGAAAGGAAAAGTAGCTGTAATTTTCGGTGGAAGTTATGGTATAGGACTTTGCATTAAACAACTTCTAGAAAAAAATTATTGTAAAGTATATTCATTCTCCCGCAGTCAAAACCATATAGACGTAACCAACCGCGAACAAATAAAAAAAGCTTTTTTGCAGGTCTTTCTAAAAGAAAAAAGAATAGACTATGTAATCAATACTGCTGGAGTCCTTAATAAAGAACCGTTACTGAGCACGGAATATGAAACCATTTGCAATGCGGTCAATACCAATTATATGGGAACGGTACATGTAGCCCTTGAATCTTTTGAATATATTAAAAAGACACATGGAAAACTAATATTTTTTACCTCAAGTTCTTATACTCGTGGTCGTGCCTTTTATAGCATTTATTCGTCTACAAAAGCAGCCATTGTCAATTTTGTACAAGCCATAGCCCAGGAATGGGATACATATGGTATCGGAATAAACTGTATTAATCCTGAAAGAACTAAAACTCCCATGCGAATAAAAAATTTCGGGATAGAACCAGACGATTCTCTTCTCATGCCTGAGAAAGTAGCCGAAGCAACTGTAAAAACACTTCTCTCGGATTTTACAGGACAAGTAATAGACGTAAAGAGAAAAAATACTTATGAATAATTCTTATTTAAGTAAATATCTTACCCTCAATCTGAGAGCTTGTCAATTAAAACAACTCTCTATACTTGAAGAAATTGATCGTATTTGTGATAAGTATAAAATTACTTATTGGCTTGACGGAGGTTCTCTTTTAGGTGCTGTTCGCCATAAAGGATTTATTCCTTGGGACGATGATATTGATATTGCTATGACTGAAAAAGACTTGAAAGAATTCATTCAAATTGCTCCTTCCGAATTACCAAAACAATTATTTTTACAGACACCTCAAAGCGATCCTCACTGCAAAGAACCTATCATTAAGGTAAGAGACCTTAATTCTTTCTATGTGGAAAACAGTGATGTTTTTTCAACCGACTATCAAAAGGGACTTTTTGTCGATATTTTTCCTTTCATCGATTACCCTAACTTACCGAAACGCTGGGTAAAAATTCTTGGGAAAGGAATTTCTACAAGCTATTCCATTCTGCACTCACAGCATTATTATTCATTCCGTTCAGTTTCGGAGTTTTTTTATTTCGGATTCAAATATTATGTATTTAAAGGCCTCTGGAATATTTTGAAACAAACTCATAAAAACGGTACTTATATGTCGAATATCTTAATAAATAACGGCTATGGAATTATGCATAGAAAAGATTCTATTTTCCCGGTTACAAACATTGTTTTTGAAGGGAAAATATTCAAATCGCCTGCTGATCCGGACGCTTATTTAAAAGACTTATATAAAAACTATATGGATGTTCCTCCTATTGAAAAAAGGAAAATTCATGCCACTTATATTCATCCAGAACTTTGTGAACTATGAAACCTTATCTTATTGACGTACCGGTACTTATTCTATTTTTCAACCGTCCGGGACCTCTTGCTCAAGTATTTAAGCAAGTAAAGGCCGCTCGTCCTTCTAAGTTATTTCTATATCAAGATGGTCCCAGAAATAATAAAGATATGGAAAACATTTTAATTTGCAGAAATATTGTAGAAGAGGTTGATTGGGAATGTGAAATTTATCGAAAATATCAAGAAAAAAACTTCGGATGTGATCCATCTGAATTCATTTCACAAAAATGGGCTTTTTCTATTGTTGATAAATGTATAGTATTGGAAGATGATGACGTTCCG